>JAIXVY010000439.1 GCA_027482505.1 Opitutaceae bacterium
GAGCTACGAAGTGGAGGCTCTTTCCCGATGAGAATTTATTTAAACAAGCGCGCGGTCGCGGCCGCGGTTTTGGCGGGCACGATGGCGGGGTGGGGCGGAGGTTGCGCTTCCTCCGGTGGCAACGCGGTCGAGCCGAAGACCTTGTCCGCCGCCCAGGGCGCGGAGGCGCGGGGGTTTTACGCGGATTGGTATGACCCCGCCGCGGTCGTGTTGCCCCCGCCTCCGGCTCCGGCGACGACCACGGTTAAACGCTAACGGATCGCCGGTCCGCGGCGAAATAGGGAAAACAAAAACGGCCGCCTCGTGCGGAGGCGGCCGTGAAGGGCTTGAGGAATGGTGAGCGCGGCTCAGGCGCGGCCCATGTAAGAGCCGTCGGCGGTGGAGACCTTGATGAGCTCGCCTTCCTTGATGAAGAGGGGGACCTGAACGATGAGGCCGGTCTCCATGGTGGCGGGCTTCTGGACGTTGGATGCGGTGTCGCCCTTCACGCCGTCGGCGCTCTCGACGATCTTGAGGATCACGGAAGAGGGCAGGTCGATGGTGAGGGGCTTGTCGTCGACGTAGAGCACCTCGACCTTGCCGTTGGCGGTAAGGTAGAACTTGGACTCGCCGATGAGCGTGGCCGGAAGCTCGACAGTCTCGTAGGTCTCCGGGTCCATGAACGCGAAGGCGTCGCGGTCGGCGTAGGAGAACTCGAGGGTCTTGCGCTCGGTGGGGAGGACCTCGACGGTGTCGGTCGAATTGAAGCGCTGGTCGAGGGATTTGCCGTAGCGCAGGTTGCGCATCTTCATCTGCACGAAGGCGCGGAGGTTGCCCGGGGTGCGGTGCATGGTCTCCATGACGAGGTGGGCCTCGCCGTTGAACTTGATCACTTGGCCTTTGCGAATGTCGTTGGCGGAGGGCATGAGTGGATGCGGGTTTTGCGGATGGTTTGTTTGACGAAAAGGTTAAGGGTTAGCGTTCGCGCGGCGGAGGAGTCAAGGGCGGCGTCTGCTCCGGGGAATGTCGGTTTTCTTACTTTAAAACGGCGCGGGGTGTTTCCCGGCTGGACGGCGGCTATGCGCGCCGCACCGTAAACGCCTTCGCCCCAACCCCGCCCCTCGTTTGCTGCGTCTCCGCAACATAGCCAAAACCTATCCTGGCGTCCGCGCCCTGCGCGGCGTCGAGCTCGAGCTTCGCGCCGGCGAGGTGCACGCCCTGCTCGGTGAAAACGGCGCCGGCAAGAGCACGCTGATCAAAATCGCCAGCGGCGTGGTCGCGCCAGATCCCGGCGCGGTGATCGAATTGGCCGGCGCGCCGGTGGAGGGCGCCACTCCTCGTCGGATGCAGGAGCTCGGATTGGCCGTGGTGTATCAGAACCCGACTCTGTTCTCCGAGCTCTCGGTGGCCGAAAACCTGATGCTTGGTGAGGACGGTCCCGTGATTTCCTGGCGCCGGCGCGCGGCCCGCGCCCGCGAATTGCTGGCCAGGGTCGGCGCGACCATCGACGTGGATCGTCCGGTTAAGGAACTCCGCATGGCGGAGAAACAGCTTTTGGAAATCGCCCGCGCCCTCGGTCGTTCCGCCAAGGTCCTCATTCTCGACGAGCCCACCGCGTCGCTCTCCCAACAAGACGCAGACCGCCTGCTCGATCTGGTGGAAAAGCTCCGTGGCGACGGGGTGGCCGTTCTCTACATCACGCACCGCCTCGAGGAGGTGCTTCGCCTAGCCGACCGTTTCACCGTGCTGCGCGACGGCGCCTATGTCGGCACCTATCCGCGCGCCGAGGTCGACCGCGCCCGGCTGGTGCGGCTAATGGCCGGACGCGAGCTCGCGGAGCTTTTCCCCAAGGTGACCGCCGCGCTCGGCGAGACGCTGCTGGAGACCCGCGGGCTGTGCCATGCGCCCTCCGGCGTTCGCGATGTGAGCTTGTCGGTGCGACGGGGCGAGATCCTGGGCCTGGGCGGTCTGGTCGGGGCCGGTCGCACCGAGTTCGCCCGCGTGCTATTCGGTTTGGCTCCGGCCACCTCCGGCGAAATCCGGATCGAGGGCCGTCCGATCCGCGTGGCCTCGGTGTCCGACGCGCTCACCCACGGGCTCGCCTATGTTCCCGAGGACCGCAAGGAGCACGGCGTGGTCGAGGCGCTGCCCATCGCGGAGAATATTTCCCTGCCCGTGCTGCGCCGCATGGGCGGCGCCTGGCTGGCCGAGGCGGCGGAAAACGCCCTCGCGGCCGAGCTCGCCCTGCGTCTCGGGGTGAAGGCCGCCTCCATCTTCGTCGCCGCCGGAACGCTTTCGGGCGGCAATCAGCAAAAGGTCGCGCTGGCCCGCTGGCTGGCGACCAAGCCGCGCCTGCTCATCCTCGACGAACCCACGCAGGGCATCGACGTCGGCGCCAAGGCCGAGATCCACCGGCTGATGGGCGAGTTGGTGAAGGAGGGCATGGCAATCATCCTCATCTCGTCCGAAATGCCCGAACTGCTCGGCCTGGCCGACCGCATCGCGGTATTTCGCCGCGGCCGCGTGGCCGGCGTGCTGCCCGCACGCGAGGCCACGCGCGAAAGCTTGCTGCACCTCGCCTTGGAGGACGCCGCATGAAGACCCTTTTTGCCCGGCACCCGCGCGAAGGCGCCCTGCTGCTTGCCCTGGCCGCGCTCTTTCTGCTGCCGCTTTTCGGCGTGGACGGTTTCTACACCGTCGCGACCTTTCGCAGCCTGGCGATCGACAACCTCCCCGTGCTCATCGCCGCCGCCGGCATGACTCTGGTGATCGTCTCCGGGCAAATCGATATCTCCATCGGCTCGCAATTCGTGGTGGGCGGCATCGCCGCCGGCCTGCTCGCCAAGGCCGGTCTGCCGATGCCGATGGTCGTGCCTGCCGTGCTTTTGCTCGGCGCGGCGCTGGGCGCGTTCAACGGCCTGCTCGTCACGTTCGCTGGCATGCCCGCCATCATCGCGACCCTGGCCACGATGGTTTTGCTGCGCAACGGAGTGCTCCAAGCCACCGGCGGCGACTGGATCCAGAACCTGCCGGCCGGGTTCCAGTGGTTCGGCCTCTCGTCGGGCGTCGCGCAGCCGGCTTATCTCGCGGCGGCGGCCGCGCTTTTCGCGGGCTTCGCCTGGGCTATGCGCAACACCTCGGGCGGCCGCGCGTTTTACGCGGTGGGCTGCGACCACGAAGCCGCCCGCCGGCTGGGCCTGAAGCCCCTTCGCTGGGTGATCGCCGCCTTCGCGCTCCTGGGCGCGGCGACGGCCGCGGCCGCTCTTTTCAATTTCACCCGCTATCCGACGATCGAGACCAACGCCGGACTGGGCTTCGAGCTTAAGGTCATCGCGGCGGTCGTGGTCGGCGGCGCCTCGATCACCGGCGGCCGCGGCACCTTGCTGGGGACGCTGCTGGGCGTCGCGCTGCTCGGCTCCATCGGCACCGTCTTCACCTTTCTGCACCTCGATCCGGCGTGGGAGAAAGCCATTCAGGGCGCGATCCTGCTGGCGGCGGTGGTGGCCGACACCGCGTTCCGAAAGGAGGCCGCGCGTGGCTGAGTCGAACATCGCCTCCTCGCCCGCGGCCCCCGAGCCGCCCGGCCGTCCCTCGCGACTGGCGCGCCTTTCGCCCAACGGCGAATGGGTTCTCCTGCTCGTCCTGCTGGCGGAGGTCTGCGTCTTTTCATTCGCACATCCGCGGTTTCTCACCCTGGACAACGCCTTCGAGATCGCGCGTCTCGCCGCCGAGGTCGGCATACTGGCCTTCGGGCTGGCCTTCGTGATCAAGACCGGCGGCGTCGACTTGTCCGTGGGCTCGATGATGGGCCTCGTGGCCGTCGCGTTTGGCGGGGCCTGGGCGCTGGGCGTGCCGGTATGGGCGGCGGCGGTCCTGGCCCTCGCGCTGGGCGCGGCGGGAGGAGCTTTGCACGGCGTGCTGGTGACGCGTCTGCGGGTGCCTCCGCTCATCGTCACGCTCGGCACTTTCTCGCTCTATCGCGGCCTCGCCGAGGCTCTCACCGGCGGCGCGCGCAGCTACACCGGGTTTCCCGCCTCCTTCCTCGGTCTCGGGCAGGGTTACCTCGGCGGCTGGTTGCCGGTGCAGC
>JAIXVY010000250.1 GCA_027482505.1 Opitutaceae bacterium
CGCGCCATGTCCGCCGACCCGCTCCAGCCCATTCGCGAACAGATCGACGCCCACGATCGCGAGATCGTCCGCCTGCTCAACGAGCGCCTGAAGCTCGCCTCCGAAATTGGCCGCCTCAAGCGCAGCAGCGGCGGCCAGATCTATGTGCCCGAGCGCGAGGACGCCGTGTTTCGGAAGGTCGCCGCGCTCAGCGAAGGCCCGATCAAGCCCGAGGCGCTCAAGGCCATTTATCGCGAGATCATGTCCGCGGCCATCGCTCTCGAGAAGCCGCTCCAGATCGCCTACCTGGGCCCGGAGGCCACCTACACCCACGCCGCCGCGATCAAGAAATTCGGCGCCAGCGTCGACTACGCGCCCATCGCCACCATCGGCGACATCTTCACCGCGGTGGAAAAGGGCGAGGCCGACTACGGCATCATACCGGTCGAGAACTCCACCGAAGGTTCGGTCCGCGAGGCCCTGGATGGTTTTGTCGAGAGCGAACTCAAGGCCGTCGCCCAGATCCATCTTGAGATCAACCACGCGCTGATTTCCGCCACTCCCTTGGAGAAGGTGGAGAAGGTCTATTCCAAGGACCAGGCCCTCGCCCAGTGTCGTGCCTGGCTGCAACGCCACCTGCCTCACGCCCAACTCATCGAGACGTCCAGCACCGCGAAGGCGGTGGAGATCGCCAACACCGAGCCCGGCGCGGCCGCCATCGCCGCCGAACTCGCCGCCCAGGCTCGCGGCGTGCCCGTTCTCGCCCGCAACATCCAGGACCGGAACGACAACACCACGCGTTTCTTCGTCGTCGGGAAAAAGGCCTCCGGCCCCGTCGGCGGCGGTCGCGACATGACCAGCCTTGTCATCTCCCTGGGCGAATCCGCCGCGGCGCATTCCGGCGCCTTGATGAAGATGCTCACGCCTTTCAGCTCGCGCGGGCTGAATCTTTCCAAGGTCGAGTCTCGCCCCAGCAAGCGTCGCGCGTGGGACTACCTCTTCTTCATCGATGTCGCCGGCCACTACGACGACGCGGCCATGAAAGAGGCGGTGGCCGAGCTTCGCGCTTTTTGCCCGCTGGTGAAGTGGCTGGGCAGCTATCCGGTCGCGTCTTGATCCCGCGTCAGCCGCCGATCACGCCGCGAAGCGCGGATGCGGCGCGGGCAAACGCGGTCTCCAAATCGGCCAGCAAGGGCTCGAGACTCGTGTGGGGCTCGACCCTTGACCGCTTTTCCAATTGCTCGGCGATGTTGCGGACCGCGAGCGCCCCCACGTTGGAGGAGGAACCTTTGATCGTGTGTGCGGCCCGGGTGTATAGACCGGCGTCCCCCTTGGCCGCCGCGCTGCGAATATCGGCCAGACGAAGCGGGGTATCCGCCAGGTAAATACCGATTATCTCGCGCAAAAAGGTGTCGTCTCCTTCTTCGCCGAGGGAGCGAAGATTCTCGATGGCTTCGGGATCAAGGTCGGGCGGCTGGATGTTGGACATTCGGGGCGGGCGGCTAAGAAAGAAGGTGGGCCCGGCCTGCGCAACGGGGGAAACCGCGCATGTAGCGGTTTGCGGGACCGGATTTTTTCGTCGGAAAAACCCAAGCTTTGGCGCCTCGCCCTTTGCGTGCCGTTAATTTACGTATGCACGTATTATTTTCCGCATACAAATAGCCGGGAGAAGGTTGTGTAATTAAATGGATACATATCAAGGAATGTCGATATGTTGATATTGCACTTGCTCGCGACGCGATTCCGACAAGGCTGATCGGCCTTTCCCACCTCACACATGGCAAACACTTTTGTTTTCTCCTCCGAGTCCGTTGGCGAAGGCCACCCCGACAAAGTCGCGGACCTTATCTCTGATAGCATCCTCGACGCCTGCCTCGCCTTCGATCCCAAGGCCCGCGTTGCCTGCGAAACCTTCGTTAAGTCGAACGTCGTCGTCGTTGGTGGCGAAATCACTCTCCCGAAGCTGCAGGATAAAAAAACCGGCAAGACCAAGCCCATCGACGAGGCCTTCAACGTCGACAAGGTCATCCGCGACGCGATCCGCCACATCGGCTACGTCAATGACGACGACGTGTTCCACGCCGACACCGTATTCATCAATAACTACCTGACCGCGCAGTCCGCCGACATCGCCCAGGGCGTCGACGCCAAGAAGGCCGCCGGAAAGAAGACCGCCGAGCAGGGCGCGGGCGACCAAGGTCTGATGTTCGGCTTCGCCGCCGACGAGACCGAGGAACTGATGCCCGCTCCGATCATCTTCGCCCATCGCCTCGGCCGCGAGCTCACCAAGATCCGCAAGAGCGGCAAGGTGAAGTGGCTCCGCCCCGACGCGAAATCCCAGGTCTCCGTTCGCTACGTCGACGGCGTCGCCACCGAGATCGTCAACGTCGTCATCTCCACCCAGCACACCGCCGACGTCGCCCACGCCGACATCGAGAAGTTCCTGATCGAAAACGTCATCAAGAAGGTTCTCCCGGCCAAGCTGCTCAACGCCAAGACCGAGTATCTCATAAACCCCACGGGCAAATTCGTGATCGGCGGTCCGCAGGGCGACTCCGGACTCACCGGCCGCAAGATCATCGTCGACTCCTACGGCGGCTGGGGCCGCCACGGCGGCGGCGCCTTCTCCGGCAAGGATCCCTCGAAGGTCGACCGCTCCGCCGCCTACATGGGCCGCTGGGTCGCCAAGAACATCGTCGCCGCCAAGCTCGCCAAGCAGTGCGAGGTCCAGTTCGCCTACGCCATCGGCCACCCGAAGCCCGTCAGCGTCTACGTGAACACCTTCGGCACCGGCAAGGTCGCCGACGAGATCATCACCGAGGCCATTCAGCAGGTCTTCTCCTTCAAGCCCGCCGACATCGTCTCGCAGCTCGACCTCCTCCGCCCGATTTACCGCCAGACCACCAACTACGGCCACTTCGGCAAGTCCGACCTTCCCTGGGAGCAGACCACCAAGGTCGCCGCCCTCCAGGCCGCCGTGAAGAAACTCGCCAAGTAATTTTCAAAAATGAGCAACCCTCCTCCCTTCGTTCCCGGCCAGGATTTCCACGTCGCCGACATCAAGCTCGCCGACTGGGGCCGCAAAGAGATCTCTATCGCCGAGCATGAGATGCCCGGCCTCATGGCCGGCCGCAAAAAATTC
>JAIXVY010000520.1 GCA_027482505.1 Opitutaceae bacterium
CAGACCGCAGGCCTTCAGCATGATGGGCCAGTAGACGGCGTGGCGCGGCACGAGGATGCCCTTGCCGATCACCTGGAAGTCGGCCGGCCAGACACCCTCCTTGCCCTCCACGGCGGAGAAGTAGTTCACCAGCGCGTCGAACCAGACGTAGGTCACGTAGTTCGTGTCGAAGGGCAGCGGGATGCCCCACTCGAGGCGCTCCTTCGGGCGCGAAATGCAGAGGTCGTTCAGCGGTTCGGAGAGGAACTCGAGGACCTGCTTCTGGCGGTAACGCGGGAAGATGAAGCTGTCGTTGTCCTTCAGGAACTGGATCAGCCAGTCCTGATACTTCGCGAGTTTGAAGAAGTAGTTCGACTCGGTGATCTCGGTGACCTCGCCGAATATCTCCGGCCACGAGCCGTCGGGCTGGCGGTCCTTTTCCTGGAGGAACTGCTCCTGGCGGGTGGAGTAGAAGCCCTTGTATTCCGCCTTGTAGATCTCGCCCTGGTCGAAGAGCTGCTGGAGCAGGCGCGCGACGACGTCCTTGTGGCGCTTCTCCGTTGTGCGGATGAAGTCGTCGTTGGAGATGTCGAGCTTGGCGCACATGGCGCGAAACTCCTGGCTGACCTCGTCGCAAAACTGCTGGGGTGCGATGCCGCGCTTTTTCGCGCTCTGCTGCACCTTCTGCCCGTGCTCGTCCACGCCGGTGAGAAAGTAGACCTGGTCGCCCATCATCCGCCGGAACCGGGCAATGACGTCCGTCAGCACCTTTTCATAGGCGTGGCCCAGGTGCGGCGAACCGTTCACATAGTCGATCGCGGTCGTGATGTAGAAGGTCTTCATGCGGTGGACCGGCCAACCAAAGCCAGCCCGCCCCGATTGTCGAAGGTTTTGACAGTGGCCCGCCTCGGGAATCCCCCTCCCCTTCGCCTGAGCTTGAGCCTCGGCGGGGCTTCCGTGATGCTGGCCCCCTTCGCGCATGGGCAACTTCCTCCGCCTGGCACTTTTCATCCTCGCCCTGGGCGCCTTGGCCGCCGGCACCGGCGCGCTGCTTTTGCAGGAGCGCCAACGGGAGCGCGCGCTCGAACGCGCCGCGGCGGCGGACGCGGCCATGCTGGACGCGCTGCGCGACGGCCACGTCAAAAGCCAGCGCGCCATCCTCGGCTTCTCGGCGCTGGCGCTGATCTGCCTCGTCGTGATCTCCATTGTTCCCGCCCGGACCGCCGCCGCCGCGCCCGCGACCGACCCGGCCGCGGCCCGCACGGAAATGCGCGGCCTGGAAAGCCTCGCCCGCGCCACCAACGCCCAACGCATCGAGCTCGATCACGAACGCGAGGCTCGTCATCGCAGCGAACAAGATCTTCACCTTCAGCAGGTCCTCGCCAACCATGCGCTTCAGGACAAAATCCGCCTCGGGCGAGATCTTCACGACGGGCTCGTGCAGACCCTCTACGCCACGGGCCTGATGCTGGAAACCGCCTCGCAGCAACTCGCCGCCCGACCGGCGGACGCCGCCGAGGCCGGCCGCCTGCTCGAACGCGCCAAGTCCACCCTCAACGCCGCCATTCGCGAGGCGCGCGACACAATCGGCGGGCTCACGCCCGACGCCCTGGAGGAGCAAGGTTTCCCCGACGCCGTGCGCGCCGTGCTCGACCATCTCGACGGCGGTCGCCTGCGCGAGCGCCGCGTGGCCCTGCAAAGCGACCTGCCCGCCTTCGAACCCGCCGTTCGCATGGAACTGCTCCAGATCATTCGCGAGGCGGCTAGCAACGCCCTTCGCCACGGCGGCGCGACCGTTCTCGACATCTCCTTCGCGCCGCTCGCCGACGGACGCCTGCGCCTGGCCATCCGCGACGACGGCCGCGGCTTCGACCCCGCGATCGCCACCCGCGGCCATGGCCTGGACAACCTGGCCGCCCGCGCCCGCAATCTGGGGGCCTCCCTGGAGCTCGACTCCGCCCCGGGTCGCGGCGCCGCCGTCACCCTCACCTTGCCCGCGCACGTCGCCTGAGCATGCTGGAAGCCGTGCCCCACGATCCCGCCCCGCCCGTCCGCCTCGCCCTCGTCGACGACAGCGAGCTTGTCCGCATCGGGCTGCGCACCCTCCTCGGTCTTCACAAAGATGTCATCGAGATCGTCGCCGAGGCAGCCCCCGCCGCCGAAGCGCTTGCCCTCCTGCCGCCCGCGCGCCCGCGGGTGGTGCTGCTCGATATGCGCCTGCCCGACGGACGCGGCGTGGATGTCTGCCGCCGCCTCCTCGCCGCCGCGCCGGACCTGCGGGTGCTCTTTCTCACCTCGCAGGTCGACGACGATCTCATCGCCGACTCCATCCGCGCCGGCGCCTCGGGCTACCTGCTCAAGGAGATAAACGGCCAGGAACTCGTCCGCGCAATCCGCTCCGTGGCCGCCGGCGGACAAGCCATCGACGCCGCCGTCACCGCCCGGCTGCTGCGCATCGTGCGCGGCGACGGCTCCGTGGCGCCCGGCACCGGCGAACCGCTCAGCGCCCAGGATCGCCGCCTGCTCGCCCTTCTCGCGGAGGGAAAAACCAACAAGGAGATCGGCGCGGCCCTCGGACTGGCGGAAAAGACGATCAAGAACTATCTCACCGCCCTTTTCGAAAAACTCGGCATCGAGCGCCGCTCCCAGGCCGCCGCGTATTACGTCCAGCACTACGGCGAGCGTTGAGCCGCCTTTCGCTCTGTAAGACCGCGCAAGACTTCGCCCGCCCCCGTTTTCCCGCACAAACCCCGTCCCGCCTTTCGCTCCCCATGACCATGCTCCACCGCCGCCTCGGCAAAACCGGCCTCCAAGTCTCCGCGCTCTCCTTCGGCGCTTGGGTCACCTTCGGCAACCAGATCGGCGACGACGTCGCCCGCGAACTCCTCCACACCGCCTACGAGGGCGGGATCAACTTCTTCGACAACGCCGAGGGCTACGCCGACGGCCAGGCCGAGATCGTCATGGGACGCATCCTCAAGGCCTCGGGCTGGGCGCGCGGCTCCTACCTCGTCTCCAGCAAGGTCTTTTTCGGCGACGCCTACAAGGGCCCCAACGGCCGCGGCCTCTCCCGCAAGCACGTGATCGAGGCCTGCCACGCCGCGCTTGTTCGCCTCCAGGTCGATCACCTCGACCTCTTCTTTTGCCACCGTCCCGACCCGGACACGCCCATCGGCGAGACCTGCCGCGCGATGCACGACCTCATCGCCCAGGGCAAGGTCCTCTACTGGGGCACCAGCGAGTGGAGCGCGGCCGAGATAGCCGCCGCCCAGCGCTTCTGCGCCGCGCACAATCTCCACTCCCCGGTGATGGAGCAGCCGCAATACAACCTCTTCCACCGTCGTCGCTTGGAGCAGGAATACGCCCCGCTCTACGACTCCGACGCCGGTCTCGGCACCACCATCTGGTCGCCCCTCGCCACCGGTCTCCTCACCGGAAAATACAACGCCGGCGTGCCCGCCGACTCCCGCCTCGCGGTCAAGGGCCTCGAGTGGCTTCGCGACCGCGTGACCGCCGACCAAAAGCCCAAGCTCGACCTCGTGCCCGCCGTGGCCGAGATCGCCCGCGAACTCGGCACCACCCTGCCCCGCCTCGGCGTCGCCTGGTGCCTGGCCAACCCGCGCGTGAGCACCGTCATCCTCGGCGCCTCCAAGCCCGCCCAGCTCGCCGAGAACCTCGGCGCCTTGGAGGTGTTGCCCAAATTGACCCCGGAGGTGCTCGACCGCCTCGACCGCCTCACCCGCCAGGCCGCCACCTGACCGGCCTCGGCGCCCGCCTCCCGCCGCCGGCGGCGTTCGGCAAAAGAAGATCCGCCCGGCATCCCTCGACCTCGTCGGCGCTCGGTCCGGTGTAACCTATTGGGTTACACCGGATCGAGCCCCGTTGGCGGCGAAATTTGGGTGCAACCCGAACCCTGGACCGGTGTCCAAGCGGATCCCTGCATGAAAATCTCCCGGAGCCTGCCCCTGCTCGTCCTCGCGGTTCTCACGAATCCCGCTTTCTCCCAAGACAACGCCGCCGCGCAGCCCGCGGCCCCGGCCTCCACCCCGGCGGCCAATCCGCCGCCCACCACGCCCGTCACCGCCCCGCCCGGCAACGTGCGCCTGGCCGGCGCCAACGGCCGCGTGGTCGACTTCGCCGGCATCTGGGAGGCCCGTCCGGAAGGTCTCGTGGTCGTCATCACGCCCGACTCGCCCCTCGCCACCGTGGCGTGGGACCGCTTCGACCTCGCGCGCCTGCGCGACGAGCAGCCCGCGCTCGACGCCGCCCGCCAGCGCGCCCTCTTCCTGCGGAGTCCGCAGCCGGTTAATCTCGGTCTCTTCGCCGGTCTCCTCACCCCGGCCCAGGCCGGCGCGGAGCTGCGCCGCGTGCTCGACGAGACCCTCACCATGAAGGTTCCTGTGCGCTACCGCACCACCACCACCAGCAGCACGTCCACCACCATCGATCCCGCCCTGCCGCTCGTCTACAACGGCCTCGTGCTCAACCCGCCACCGGTCGTCTCGCAGACCAACAAGATCGTCTCCGAGACGCGCTTCAGTCCCGACGAGCTGACCACCTCCCCTCGCCGCGTGCTTGAAACCCTGTCCCGCTCCGAAGGCATCGCCGCCAAGGATCGCCGCGACCTGTTCGAGCTGGTGAAAACCAATCCCGTCCTGCTCGAAAACACCGCCGCCGCGCTCGACCGCATCGCCGCCTCGATGCCGCCCAAACATCTCCTGCCGAACGACCCCACCATCGTCACCGTGGCGTCGCGTCTGGGAGAATTCTCCGACGGCCTGCGCAAGCTGACGACCGCCCTCGTGGTCGATCACGCCGACCAGGTGCTGATCCGCGACCTGCTCTACCTCGCCGACAATCCCGCCCTGCGCTGACCGCCCGCGCGCCCGGCGTGCTTGGACGTTTCCGAGCTCAGGCGCGACGCGCCGACGCCACCCTGGCCTTGGCCTGCTCGTAGACGGCGAGCAGCGCCGCGAAGTCGTGCTCCCGGTCGCGGCTCACGATCACGTGGCTGAACTTGTGCTTTTCGCGCAGCTCAACCTCCGCGGTCTGCATGCGGCGCGCGATCTCCTCCTCGCCCTCGCCGCGTCCGCCGAGCCGCACGCGCAGCTCGGGGATGGGCACGTCGATGAACACGTCGGTGAAATGCCGGGCCAGCGCCGGATCGGCCGCCGCCGCGCGGCGAAAGTTATCCACGCCCTGCACGTCGACGTTCATGATCAGGCTGCGGCCCGCCGCCAGCGGATCGAGCACCGACGAGGCCAGCGTGCCGTAGCGGTTCTTGCGGTGCACCCAGGCCCACTCGAGGAAGGCGCCCGCCGCCACCTTGGCGTCGAACTGCTCCGGGGTGAAAAAGTGGTAGTGCACGCCGTTCACCTCGCCCGGACGCGGATCGCGCGTCGTGCTGGTGATCACCCGCGTGAAGCCGGGCACCTCGGCGACCATGCGCTCGCACAACGTGGTTTTGCCCGAGCCGGCGGGACCGGCGAGAACCAGGAGAACGGGCGTGGCGGAAGTTCCGGCGGACATGGGAAGACGCGAGAAAATCAGTAGGTGAAGGCCACGCCGGCCAGCAGCAGGCCGTAGACCGCGAGCGCTCCGCCCGCGACGCGCGCTCGGCCGGGCACGCGCTGCAGCCACTCGATCGCGTCGCGCAGGCGCCAGGGCTGGGCGCCCAGCCAGATCGCCGCGCTCAGGGCGACATACACCGCCGTCACCATGAAGAGGCGCGAGGGGATCTGGTATTCGCCGAACGCGGAGTCGAGCAAGGGACCCGCCGCGAGCAGGATCAACGCCGCCAGTCCGCGCACGGCGAGAAACTCGGCCACGTAGAAGAACGACAACACGGCGACCGCCGCGAAGACCACGAAAAGGATGTTCCGATACTGGCCGAAATCGGCCTCGGAGAGATGCGCGATGCGCCCAAGCAGGAACCACGCGCTCGCGCCGCCAAAGAGCACGTAGGAGGCGGTCTTGGAGCGCGGAAACGCCTTCAGCGCGGCGCGCAGGAACGACGTGTCGGCGAGCAGGACGCCGCCGAGGACGAGCAGCGCGATTCCGACAAGCAGCGTGGCAAGGAAAAGACTCATGGGTAAAAAGGACGGAGGCTCAGGCTTCCTTCAGCACCAGCTCCCCATACAGCGTGCTCACGCTGGCGCGGGTGATCTTGAGCGGGACGAGCTGGCCGACCAGGCGCGGGCTCGCGTCGAACACGCACACGCGATTGCCCGGAGTCCGGCCCGTGTAGCGTTCGCCGGTCTTGTCCGGCCCCTCGACCAGGACCTCCTCGACCGTGCCCACCAGCGTGGCGGTGCGGCGCTCGGAGTTGCGCTTGAGCACGTCCAGCAGCTCCTGATTGCGGCGCTCCTTCACCTCGTCGGGAATCTGATCGCCCAGCTCCGCCGCGGGCGTGCCGGTGCGGATGGAATACTTGAATATGTAGGCCATGTCGTAGTCGCAGGCCTCGAACAGCTCCTTGGTCTGGAGAAACTCCTCCTCGGTCTCGCCGGGGAAGCCGACGATCACGTCGGTCGAGAAATACATGCCGGGACGCGAGGCGCGGAGCGCGTCGACGATCTCCTTGTAACGCTCCCGCGAATACGGGCGGTTCATCGCCTTCAGGATGCGGTTGCTCCCGCTCTGGAGCGGCAGGTGCACGTAGGGACAGAGCTTGGGCAGGCGGGCGTAGGCGTCGACCAGGTCCTGCTTGAAGCCGCGCGGATGCGGCGAGGTGAAGCGGATGCGCTCGATGCCCTCGATGGCGTGGATGCGCTCGATGAGCTGCACGAAGGGCGAGACGCCGTCGGTGTGGGTGTAGTCGCGCCGCCCGTAGGAGGTCACGATCTGCCCGAGCAGCGTGATCTCGCGCACGCCACGTTCGGCCAGCGAGCGACACTCGGCCACGATGTCGTCCATCGGACGCGAACGCTCGTCGCCGCGCGTCTTGGGCACGATGCAGAAGGCACAGTCCATGTTGCACCCCTGCTGGATGGAAACGAAAGCGGAGACCTGCGGCGTCGCGTCGGCCTCGGGCTCGAGGTGCTCCCGGATGGTGTTTTGCGATCCGGCCTCCTCCGCGATGTCCACGATGCTGCTGCCCACCGGCAGGCCGGCCTCGCGGGCGGCCCGGATGTTGTCGAGGTAGCCCGGCACCTGGTGGAATTTTTGCGTGCCGATCACGAGATCGACGTCGGGCAGGCGCTCCAAAATCTCCGCGCCGCGGTTCTGCGCCATGCAGCCCAGGATGCCGAGGACGAAGTCCGGGTTGCGCTTCTTGCGCTGGGCCGCGTAGCCCGCCTTGCCCAGGGCTTTCTGCTCCGCGGCGTCGCGCACCGAGCAGGTGTTGAGGAGCATGATGTCGCACTCGTCCTCGCTCTGGACGATGCGATATCCCCGGCCGCGCAGCATCGCCGCGACGGCTTCGCTGTCGCGCTCGTTCATCTGGCAACCGTAGGTCTTGATGTAGACGCGGTTCATTCGGTGAACGGGAACCCATGCGGAACCTTTCGCCCGTCCGCAACCCCGGTTTGCACCCCGGCGTGGATTCTCCCACGCGCGCCACTGCGCCCACCCGCATACCTCCCGGTCGCCGGTCCTGCCACACTGGCCCCGCAAGTTTCGCCGCCCCCGGCCGGACTCGCCCGACGCCGCACCGCCCTACCCGATGAAACCGCACGTCGCACAGCCCCTTGCCGCCGCGCTGCTTCTGGCGCTCGCCGCCCCCGCCGGGGCCCGGGTGGAGGACGCTCCGGCCCTATGCGCGGTCACCTTTTCGCTCCCCGCCCGGGCGGCTTCGCCCAAGCCCAAGGCCGCGTCGCCCGATCCCCCGCGGACCGCCGCGTCGCAGGGCTGGGCGCTGCTGGCCGCGTCGCTTTGGAACGAAACGCTCGCGGACGTCCCACCCGAAAACACGGAGCTCCTACCTCCCGAAGGCCTAGCCACCCTGGTGCAGCGCCTGTCCGCCGCCGGCCAGTCGGAAGATCTCGGCGAGCTCGCCTCCTTCGCGCCGGAAGCCCGGCTGGCCATCGCCTCGCTCAGGGCCCGCCCGGGCTTCGCCGACTACGCCGCCTGGCTGCAAAACCAGCTCGACGAAATCGACGCCGCCGACCTCGCCCTGAAGCCCGGGCCCGAGGAACCAGCGAAAACCGCTCCCGCCGCGCGCCTGGCCCGGGTTCCTTATTACGACTTTTGGTTGGGACGCATCGCCGCCCGTCCACGCCCCGAGAGCGCCGAGGCGTTCCTGCCCTCGCTCCATGCCGCCTTCGTCGCCGAGGGCGTTCCACCCGAGCTCGTCTGGCTTGCCGAGACTGAAAGCTCCTTCAACCCGCGCGCCCGCAGCCCGGCCGGGGCGCGCGGGCTTTTTCAACTCATGCCCGAGACGGCGCGCAGCCTTGGACTCGACCTGCGTCCCGACGAACGCATCCACCCCGCGCGTAGCGCCCGCGCCGCCGCGGCCTACCTGCGTCATCTGCACGGACGCTTCGGCGACTGGCCGCTGGCCCTCGCCGCCTACAACGCCGGGGAGAGCCGCGTGGCCCGCGAACTCAAGCGCAGAGGCGCGGCCGATTTCGCCGCCATCGCGCGCCACCTGCCGGCGGAAACGCGTTTCTACGTCCCAAAGGTGCTCGCCACCGTGCGGCTCCGCTCCGGCGTGGCGCCGGAAAACCTCGCCGCGCCCGTCCCGCGGGACAGCTAGGAGGCGATCCGCTCAGCTTTTTCCGCCGGAGGCCTTGGCCCCGTCGCGCCACCGCCACCAACCCG
>JAIXVY010000476.1 GCA_027482505.1 Opitutaceae bacterium
GTGCGGAGAAGGCGGGCGCGCCGTGCGTGATTTTGGTGCATGGCGGCGGCGGGGACGGCGGCGACCGCACCGAGCTGGCGGGCTTGAATCGCTGGCTCGCGGCGCGCGGTGTGGCGGTGGCCGCCTTCGACTACCGGCTGGCGCCGGAGCATCCCTGGCCGGCGCAGGCGGAGGATCTGCGCGTTGTTATCCGATGGATGCGCGAGAATGCGGCGCGACTCGGTGTGGACCCGGAGCGACTGACGCTGGTCGGCCGCAGCGCCGGCGCGCAGATCGCGGTGGCGACGGCCTATGGAGAGTCGTTGCCCGGCGTGCGTGCCGTGGCGGCGCTCTATGGCTGCCATGACATGGAGTTTGTTTGGTCCATTCGCTCCGAGCACGACGCTCTGAACTCGCACAAGCTGATGACTCAGTTCCTTGGCGGCGGCCCGGAGGGCGAAGCGCAGACGGCGCGCTATCGCGGCGCGAGCGGGGAGAAGCTCGCTCATGCGGGTGTTCCCAAGACATTGCTCATTCACGGAAAACTCGACGAGCTGGTGTGGTGCCGCCACAGCGAGCGACTGGCCGCGGCGCTGGCGAAGTCGGGCGCGCCGCACGTGTTTGTCGAACTCCCGTGGGCCACGCATGCGGGCGAGGCGAACCTGCACGGACCCGCGGGGCAGCTGATCACCGGCGCCATCTGGCGCGCGGCGGTGGCGGACTGAGCGCGCGAATTAGCGCAGCGCGCCGGCCCACTCGATTTCCTTGAAGCCCACGAGACCCAGCGGCGGCGACGCGCGCAGGAGAAAGGGGCGCTTCACCAGGTTGCCGTTGGCGGCCAGGCGAGCGAGGAAGTCGGCTTCCGAAAGCGTGTCGATCACGTCGCCGATCTTTTGCTCGCGGTAGTCGCCGCCGGAGGTGTTGCACAGGCGGCGGCGCTCGCCGTCGAGGTGGCCGAGCATGGTGCGTAGCTCGGCGATCGTGGGCGGAGTCTCGCGGATCGGACGTTCCTCAAAGGCGAGTCCCTGCGCGGCCAGCCACTTGGCGGCTTTGCGGCAGGCGTCGCAGCTTTTGTAGGTGTAGACGACGAGGGGCGATGCGGGCATGGTGCGAACTGCGAAAACAGGAGCGGACTAGGTCATGATAACCTCGCCCGCGACGCTGGCCGATCCGTCTGTCAATCAATGATTGATGATGGGATTGGGGCCCGCGGCTTGGGTGCGAGGCGGGGGGATGCGGCGGTTCAGTCGAGCAGATTGCGCAGGGCCTGGAGATATTTGTCGCGGGTGCGGTCGATGACGTCGGCGGGGAGGGCGGGCGCGGGCGTCTGCTGGTTCCACTTCAGCGCGAGGAGGTGGTCGCGGACGAATTGCTTGTCGTAGCTCGGGGGCGAGCAGTCGACGCGGTAGTCGGCGGCGGGCCAGTAGCGGGAGGAGTCGGGCGTGAGCACCTCGTCGATCAGGACGAGTTTGCCGGAGGCGTCGGTGCCGAACTCGAACTTGGTGTCGGCAAGGATCATGCCGGCCTTGGCGGCGGTGTCGTGGCCGAGCGAATACAGCGCGAGGCTGGCGGCCTTGACCTTCTCGTAGAGCGCGGCGCCGACGATGGCCGCACCCTGGGCGTCGTCGATGGGCTCGTCGTGCTGTCCCTTGGGGGCCTTGGTGGTCGGGGTGAAGAGCGGCGAGGGCAGGCGGTCCGCCTGACGGAGGCCGTCGGGCAGGCGGTGGCCGCAGACGACGCCGGTTTTCTGGTAGGAAGACCAGCCGCTGCCGACGAGGTAGCCGCGCACGACGCACTCGATCGCGAGGGGCTTCAGCTTGCGCACGATCATGGAGCGGAGCTGGAGATCGCGGTCGGTGATGCCGCGGCGGGCGAATTCGCCTTCCTGGTCCGGCAGGAGGTGATTCTCGATGATGCCCGTCGTGCGGGCGAACCACCAGTGGCTCATCTGGGTGAGCAGTATGCCTTTACCGGGGATGCCGTCGGGCAGGATAACGTCGAAGGCCGAGAGGCGGTCGGTGGCGACCAGCAGCAGGGCGTCGCCGAGATCGAAGATTTCGCGAACCTTGCCGGAGGCTATCTTGGGGAAGGGCAGGCCCTCGATGGAGGTGCGGGCTTGGGCGGGCAGGGCGGCGGCGATCTGGGCGGAGGACAACATGGAAAACCGCAGTCGGGCGAAAAATGGACGCGTGCGCACCTCGAAAATGCCGTCATTCCGCAGGCGGAGCCAGGCGGGCGCCTGTTCGGGCGGGAAGATATTTTTCTTCCCCGGGCTCATCCACCTTACCTACCTTGCCAGCCGTCACGTTCTGACTTTGCTGCCTGTCATGAAAATCAAAGCCTATCTCAAGCCCTCCTGCGGCTGGTCCAACGGTGTCCGCGCCATCATGCGGAAGCACAATCTCGCGTTCGAGGACATCGACATCATCAACAATCGCGACAACTACGCCGAGATGGTGGCCAAGTCCGGCCAGCCCCTTTCCCCGTGCGTGGAGATCGATGGCGTGATGCTCGCCGATGTGTCCGGCGAAGAGGTGGAAAACTACCTGCTCGCCAACGATCTGATCAAACCGATCGACAAGCCGGCCGACGTGCCCACCAACGCCGGGTGTTCGGACGAGGAGCATGCCAAAATGGCCACCAAGACGGTGCGTTTTTTCTGAGACCTGCCACCGGCTGAGACTTTTTTCCGCTCTTTTGAAGGCGGCTCCGCATGTCGGAGCCGCTTTTTTGTTTCTTCCCCATGGGAAAAACTAATAGTCGGGCCTTCACCCCCGATAGGCTTTTACCCCGTTCCCCACCACAGCCCACGCTGCCTTTTTCCGACGTGAATAACCTGCGTTCCTCCGTGCCCGCCTCCCAAGCCCCTGTTCGCAAGCCCGCCTTCGGCCGTCCCGCCAAGCAGGGTCTCTATGACCCTTGGTTCGAGCATGACGCCTGCGGCGTCGGCTTCGTCGCCGACTTGAAGGGCCGGGCCTCCCACGACCTCGTGCGCAAGGGCATCCAGGTGCTCGAAAACCTCGACCATCGCGGCGCCGCCGGCAGCGAGCCCAACACCGGCGACGGCGCCGGCATTCTCATCCAGGTCCCGCACGCCTTCTGCGTCGAGGTGGCCAAGAAGGCCCGCATTACCCTGCCCGCCGCCGGTTTCTACGGCACCGGTCTCGTTTTCCTGCCGAAAAACGCCACCCAGCGCCGCAAGGTCGAGGAGAAGATCGCCGCCGTCGTGCAGAGCGAAGGCCTCGAGTTTCTCGGCTGGCGCACGGTCCCGACCGACAACTCCGACCTCGGCGACACCGCCAAGGCCAGCGAGCCGTCCATCCGCCAGATTTTCATCGGCCGCCCCGCCGAGCTCACCACCGAGCTCGCCTTTGAGCGCAAGCTCTACGTCGTCCGCAAACGCGCCGGCGCCGAGGTCCGCGCCGAGGGCCTGCTCGGCAGCGACATGGTCTACTTCCCGAGCCTCTCGTCCCGCACGATGGTCTACAAGGGCATGCTGCTCACCACGCAGCTCGCGAAGTATTTCCCCGACCTGCAAAACCCCGCGATGAGCACCGCCATCGCGCTGGTGCACTCCCGCTTCTCGACCAACACTTTCCCGTCCTGGGACCGCGCCCACCCGTATCGCTACGTGGCGCACAACGGCGAGATCAACACCCTGCGCGGCAACATCAACTGGATGCACGCCCGCCAGGCGCACTTCGTCTCCGACGCCTTCGGCGACGACATCAAGAAGATCCTCCCGGTCATCAACCCCAACGGCTCCGACTCGGCGATGTTCGACAACACGCTCGAGCTCCTCCACCTCGCCGGCCGCTCCCTGCCGCACGCGGTCATGATGATGATCCCCGAGCCCTGGTCCAACCACGAGACCATGGACGACCAGCGTCGCGCCTTCTACCAATACCACGCCTGCCTCATGGAGCCGTGGGACGGCCCCGCGGCCATGACCTTCACCGACGGCCACAGCATCGGCGCGGTCCTCGACCGCAACGGTCTCCGCCCCGCCCGCTACTACGTCACCAAGGACGGCCGCGTCGTCCTCGCCTCCGAGGCCGGCGTGCTCGAGTTCCCCGCCGCCGACATCGTCGAGAAGGGCCGCCTCCAGCCCGGCCGTATGTTCCTGGTGGATACGAAGCAGGGCCGCATCGTCCCCGACGAGGAGATCAAGCGCCAGCTCGCCGCCGAGTATCCCTACCGCGACTGGCTCAACGAGCACCTCGTCCACGTCGAGGATCTGCCCGCCGCGCCCGACCTTCCCGTGCCCGACCGCGACACGCTCCAGCAGCGCCAGCTCGCCTTCGGCTACACCCACGAGGACGAGCGCGCCATCCTCACTCCGATGGCCCGCGACGGCGTCGAGGGCGTCGGCTCGATGGGCAACGACACGCCCCTCGCCGTTCTCTCGAACAAGTCCCGCCTGCTCTACGACTACTTCAAGCAGCTCTTCGCGCAGGTCACCAACCCGCCCATCGACTGCATCCGCGAGGAGATCATCACCTCCGCCGAGACCCGCCTCGGCTCCGAGGGCAACCTTCTCCAGCCCGGCGCCACCGCCTGCCGCCGCCTCGAGCTCGACTGGCCCGTCCTCACCAACGAGGAGTTCGCCAAGATCCGCCGCATGCAGCTCCCCGGCCTCAAGGTCGACACGCTGCCCATCCTCTTCCGCGTCTCCCGCGGCCAAAAGGGCCTCGCCAAGGCGATGGAGGAACTCTGCGTCCTCGCCCGCCGCGCCATCGAGGACAACGAGGTCAACGTTCTCATCCTCTCCGACCGCGGCGTGAACAAGGACTACGCGCCCATTCCCGCGCTCCTCGCCGTCGCCGGCCTGCACCACTACCTCATCCGCGAGGGCCTCCGCACCCAGGTTTCGCTCGTGCTCGAGACCGGCGAGGCCCGCCAGGTCCACCACGTCGCCACGCTCATCGGCTACGGTTGCAGCGCGATCAATCCCTACCTCGCCTTCGAAACGATCGACGAGCTGATCCACGACGGACTCCTGCCCAACGTCGACCACAAGACCGCCTGCAAGAACCTCGTGAAGGCCCTCGCCAAGGGTGTCGTGAAGGTCATGTCCAAGATGGGCATCTCCGCCATCCAGTCCTACCGCGGCGCCCAGGTCTTCGAGGCCGTCGGCCTCCGCCAGGACGTCATCGACCACTACTTCACCTGGACCCCCTCGCGCGTCGGCGGCATCGGCCTCGACGTCATCGCCGAGGAGGTGCTTATCCGCCACCGCGCCGCCTTCGCCGAGCGCAAGGTCAACGACCACGCGCTCCCCGCCGGCGGTCAGTTCAAGTATCGCTCCGACGGCGAATACCACCTCTTCAACCCGGAATCGATCCACGCCCTGCAAAAGGCCGTGCGCACCGGCGACTACGCGACCTTCAAGCAATACACCGGAATCGTTAACGATACCTCGAAGGAACTCTGCACGCTGCGCGGCCTGCTCGACTTCAAGGCTTCCGACGCGATTCCCATCGAAGAGGTCGAGCCCATCGAAAGCATCCTCAAGCGCTTCAAGACCGGCGCCATGTCCTACGGATCCATCTCGCAGGAGGCGCACGAGACGCTCGCCATCGCGATGAACCGCATCGGCGGCAAGTCCAACACCGGCGAAGGCGGCGAAGATCCCGCCCGCTTCACCTGGACCAACGAGCGCGGCGACTCGAAAAACTCCGCGATCAAGCAGGTCGCCTCCGGCCGCTTCGGCGTGACGAGCAACTACCTCGTCAACGCCCGCGAGATCCAGATCAAGATGGCCCAGGGCGCCAAGCCCGGCGAGGGCGGCCAGCTGCCCGGCACCAAGGTCTACCCCTGGGTCGCGAAGACCCGCCACACCACCGCCGGCGTCGGCCTCATCTCGCCGCCGCCCCACCACGACATCTACTCGATCGAGGACCTCGCCGAGCTGATCCACGACCTCAAGAACGCCAACCGTCGCGCCCGCGTCTCGGTGAAGCTCGTCGCCGAGGTCGGCGTCGGCACCATCGCCGCCGGCGTCGCCAAGGCCCACGCCGACGTAGTCCTCATCTCCGGTCACGACGGTGGCACCGGCGCCTCGCCGCAGAACTCCATCTGGCACGCCGGCCTGCCCTGGGAACTCGGCCTCGCCGAGACCCACCAGACTCTGGTGTTGAACAACCTTCGCTCGCGCATCGCGGTCGAGACCGACGGCCAGCTCAAGACCGGCCGCGACGTCGTCATGGCCGCGCTGCTCGGCGCCGAGGAGTTCGGCTTCGCCACCACCGCGCTCGTCGCCACCGGCTGCATCATGATGCGTGTTTGCCATCTGAATACGTGCCCGGCCGGCGTCGCCACCCAGGACCCGCGTCTCCGCGAGAAATTCGCCGGCAAGCCCGAGCACGTCGTGAACTTCATGACCTTCATCGCGCAGGAGGTTCGCGAGCTCATGGCCCGGCTCGGCTTCCGCAGCATCGCCGAGATGGTCGGCCGCACCGACCGCCTCGAGCCGCGCAAGGCCATCACCCACTGGAAGGCCAAGGGCATGGACTTCTCCAGCCTGCTCTACTCGCCCGACACCGGCCCCGAGGTCGGCCGCTATTGCCAGCAGACCCAGGACCACGGCCTCGAGCGCTCGCTCGACCTCACCGTGCTCCTCGAGCGCTGCGCGCCCGCCATCGAGCGCGGCGAGAAGGTCATCGCCGATCTCCCGGTGAAGAACATCCACCGCGTCGTCGGCACCATCACGGGCAGCGAGGTCACGCGCAAATATGGCGCGGCCGGCCTGCCCGAGGACACGATAGACATCCGCTTCAGCGGCTCCGCCGGCCAGTCCTTCGGCGCCTTCATGCCGAAGGGCATGACCTTCCGCCTCACCGGTGACGCCAACGACTACGTCGGCAAGGGCCTCAGCGGCGGCAAGATCATCGTCCGCGCTCCCGCCGACGCCGGCTTCAAGCCCTCCGAGAACATCATCGTCGGCAACGTCGCCCTCTACGGCGCGACCTCCGGCGAGCTCTACGTCGGCGGCCGCGGCGGCGAACGCTTCGGCGTCCGCAACTCCGGCGTCACCGCGGTGGTCGAGGGCGAGGGCGACCACGGCCTCGAATACATGACCGGCGGCAAGGTCGTCGTGCTCGGCCCCACCGGACGCAACTTCGCGGCCGGCATGTCCGGCGGCGTGGCCTACGTCCTCGACGACGCCGACCAGCTCAAGGGCAACGTGAACCTCTCCATGGTCGCGCTCGAGAAGATCGAGAAGCCCGCCGAGGCCGCCGAGCTCCGCGCGCTGATCCAGCGCCAGGTCGACTACACCGGCAGCGACCGCGCCAAGCAGGTCCTCGCCAACTGGGACGCCCTCGCGCCCAAGTTCGTCAAGGTCATGCCCAAGGACTACAAGCGCATGCTCGCCTGCATCGAGAAAGCGCAAGCCCAGGGCCTCTCCGGCGACGACGCCATCATGGCCGCCTTCGAGGAAAACGCCCGCGACACCAGCCGCGTCGGCGGAAACTAAACCCGATCCCTAAACCTTAGAAACCGCTAAAGGCCGCTAAATCTCGCTAACCCAAACCGCCGAAAAGCAGCGCATCCGCGCTCTCCGACTTTAGCGGCCTTTAGCGATATTTAGCGGTTCAACCCCCTCCGACCACTTTCTCCCATGGGCAAACCCACCGGCTTTCTCGAATACCTCCGCGAAATTCCCGCCGACCGTCCGCCGCTCGAGCGCGCGCGCGACTGGAACGAATTTCACCTCCACATGGAGGAGAAGAAACTCCGCAACCAAGGCGCCCGCTGCATGGATTGCGGCGTCCCCTTCTGCCACACCGGCAAGCTCATCGGCGGCATGGCCTCCGGCTGCCCGATCAACAACCTGATCCCGGAGTTCAACGACCTCGTCTTCCGCGGCCTCTGGCGCGAGGCGCTCGAGCGCCTGCACAAGACGAACAACTTCCCCGAGTTCACCGGCCGCGTCTGCCCCGCTCCCTGCGAAGGCTCCTGCGTGCTCGGCATCAACAACCCGCCCGTCACGATCAAGAACATCGAGTATTCGATCATCGAGAAGGGCTGGGAGGAGGGCTGGGTCGTCCCCAACGCCCCCGCCAACCGCACCGGGAAAAAAGTCGCCGTCGTCGGCTCCGGCCCCGCCGGCCTCTCCGCCGCCGCGCAGCTCAACGCCGCCGGCCACAGCGTCACCGTCTTCGAGCGCGCCGACCGCCCGGGCGGCCTCCTCATGTATGGCATTCCCAACATGAAGTTGGACAAGAAGGCGGTCGTCCTTCGCCGCGTGCAGCTCCTCGAGCAGGAGGGCGTTAAGTTCGTCTGCAACGCGAACATCGGCGTCACCCACCCGGTCGACCAGCTCCGCAAGGATTTCGACGCCATCGTCATGTGCACCGGCGCCACGCTGGGCCGCGACCTCAAGGCCCCCGGCCGCGAGGCCGCCGGCATCCATCTCGCGATGGAGTTCCTCACCGCCAACACCAAGGCCGTGCTCGACCAGGGCGACGGCTCCGCCAGCCCGATCAACGCCAAGGACAAGGACGTGATCGTGATCGGCGGCGGCGACACCGGCACCGACTGCGTCGGCTCCTCCCTTCGCCAAGGCTGCCGCACCGTCACGCAAATCGAGATCATGGCCAAGCCCCCGCTCGAGCGCCAGGCCAACAACCCCTGGCCCGAGTGGCCCAAGACCCTCAAGGTCGACTACGGCCAGGAAGAGGCCGCCGCCCGTTTCGGCGCCGATCCGCGCGTTTATCTCACCACGGTCAAAAAGTTCAACGCCGACGCCCAAGGCCGCGTCGAGTCGGTCGTCACCGTCGAGGTGAAGTGGGAACGCAACGACAAGGGCGCCTTCGTCCCCGTCGAGCAGCCCGGCACCGAGAAGACCCGACCCGCGCAGCTTGTGCTGCTCGCGATGGGCTTCCTCGGGCCCGAGCAGGCCGCGATCCAGGCCCTCGGCCTGGAAACCGACCCGCGCTCCAACATCAAGGCCGACCACAACGTCCACGCCACGAGCGTCCCGGGCATCTTTGCCGCCGGCGACTGCCGCCGCGGCCAGAGCTTGGTCGTCTGGGCGATCAACGAAGGCCGCGCCGCCGCCCGCGAGTGCGACCGTTACTTGATGGGCGTGAGCTCGCTGCCCTAAGTCGATGCGCACGTCCCTTGATCGCTTATTCGATCAACCAGCTCCGACCTTCCCCGGTCGGAGCTTTTTCATGTCCGATCTACTTCAAGCGAGGTCGCTTGGGCCGACGTTGCTCGGTCGCCTTCTCGATCGCCTCGGGACAAATCAATTTCCACGTTTCGACCTCCACGCACTCCGCGAGTCGTGCCAAAAGCATCAAGGTCAGGTTCGTGTGCCGCCCCGCTTCGATATCTTGCAGGTAGCGTGCGCTGATTTCCACCCGCTCGGCCAGTTCCTCTTGTGACAGCCCTTTCTTCAAACGCGCGCTGCGCAGATTTTCGGGTAGAGCTTCGAAAGGCGACACCCCCTTAAACTATCGCCTTGAGGTTGACTTAAACACGATGTCTGGGCATCGTGTTATTCCTGTGGGCGAGTATAGTAACCGACGATTCCGCTTTGGAGCTGCCAAACCGATTTTGATCTAAAACTCCCCTGCTAAAAGAGAGCGCAAGTAACAGCCGTAATTGATTTTCCGTCCGTGTATATCGCCTTGTTAGCTAAGCTATTTTGAGATAACGATTTTTCCGCCATGAAGCTCCCGAAACGCGCCTTTGTTATTTTAGGCGTTATCATCTGCGTCGGGCTTCTTGTTTTAACGCTTCGCCGGCAATCGCCTCCTGCCGCTGCGCCGAAAGTCGCAAATGTTTCCCAACCAGCAAAGGCGATAACCGCTCCCGCTCTCGCTGCTCCCGTTGTCGCGCCTTTGTTGCAAGCAACGGTTGCCCAACCCGTGCTGCCTTTTCCTCCGAGCGAATTATTGCTGCGTGCCAAGGCCGGCTCTTTTGCCGCCAAAGCAGCCACTGACGCGGTGGCCGAGTTCACCGCGAGAACGCCCGAAGCCCTTGCCGAACTCAACCGCCTTGCCGCATCGAGCGACATCTCCGAGCGGCTCCTTGGGCTATATCTTCGTTTGGAAATCGAAGGTCCCACAGCGGCGATATTGGCTTCTGCGGCATCCGATTCCTCGCCGTTGGTCTCATCTCAGGCCGCCGAATGGCTCTTCTTCCATTCCCGTTTCGATCTCTTGAAATCGTATCTTCAGGAAGTTCGCTCCGCTTGGTCGCCTACCAAGACCGAGCAAATTGTCTCAAGCTTTGCCACCAGCCCGAGCAGCTCTCCTGAACTCCCTGCCGGGCTGGTGATTCTTCAACTCGGTCGAGCTCTGTCTGATATGGTCGGCGCGTTGCTTAACACAGCTCCAGAAATTCATGACGCGCTGGAGACCGTTCTTCTTGATCAATCGGCGCCGCCGCAAGCCCGGGTTGCCCTGCTGGATGTCTTTCAAGAAGCGCGTCCGGCCGGCTACCTAACCACCCTCCAGAAACTCATCTTGTCGCGCAGCGAGGATTCCCCTGCCCGTTTCAAGGCCTTCGTGAATTATGCCACCGTGGTGGATGCCTCCGCTGGCTTAACATGGATCGAACACATCCCAGCGGCCACAACATCTGCCGACCCGCTTGGCTTTCGTTTTGGCACAACCAAGCGCCTACTCACGGAAAAAGCAGCAACCCCGATCTCTCAAATCCGTGCCGACGCCCGGGTTCAGATAGCCAAGGCAGTTACATCGGCCACTTCGCTGCGGGGACTGTCGGCGGCCGATTTGAGTGCGCTCAACCGTTATGTTGAGCACCTCCGGGACTTCCCGCCTGAGCAGGTTGATGCGCCTGTATTCGGTCGTATAGCCACTCTGCTGGAAGCGGA
>JAIXVY010000054.1 GCA_027482505.1 Opitutaceae bacterium
AGCCCTTTTGATGGTCATCGCGGTAATCGGTGCCGCCCTGATCGGCGAATGGGCCGAGGCCGCCACCGTCATTTTCCTTTTTTGCATCGCTGAATTGCTGGAGGGCTGGGCCGACCGGCGTGCCGTCCGGGCGACGCGCGCTTTTGCCGGTCCAGGCCATGACCACGCCGGTCATTCCCATGCCGCGAAAATCACCGGTCCCAATCAGGGACGCATTTTAACCAAGCTGGAGCCTCACGCGGAGTTTTTCGTCACCGCTGATCGCAAGGTGCGCCTCACCTTCATTGATTATGCGGGCAAGCCCGTGGCCGTCCCCGCCGGCCTCTCCGCCACGCTCATCACCGGAGACCGTGCCAAGCCGACCGCTTTGGCCTTCGCGGCTGAAGGCGACTCGCTGCTCTCCACCGCCGCGCTCCCCGAGGGCGGCAACCTCCCCGGCATCCTGCGTGTGAAGCCCGCCGCCGCGGCCGCGCCGACGACGGTGCGGTTCCAGATCAATCTCGCCCGATGCGGCGAGTGCGACCGCGCCGAATACGCCTGCGTCTGTGCGCATTGAAGGCGACGACCGAGGGGCGCGACCGGCCGATCATCCATGTCTTTCGGGTCTTTCGCCATTCCTCGTCCGGCGGCGGGACGTTAGGATGGCGGGCGTTGGTTTTCCTCCGTTTTCCCCATGCCTGATCTCCGTCTCTCCCTCGCCGGTTCGTGGCGCTGCCGCCTCGGCGTCGATTTGTCCTCGCCCGCCGCGGCTTGGCCCGCGGACGCGGCCGGGCACGTGGTTCAACTGCCCGGTTCGCTGCCGGGTCATGGCATAGGCGAGCCCGTTGGTCTGAACACGCCTTGGACGGGAGGGATCTTTGATCGCACCTACTTCACCTCGCCGGCCTACGCCGCCTACCGCGATCCGGAGAATTTCAAGGTGCCGTTCTGGCTTCAGCCGGAGACCTACTACGCCGGGGTGGCGTGGTATCAGCGCGAGATCGAGATCCCTGCGGAATGGGCCGGTCGGCGCATCGTGTTGGAGCTGGAGCGTCCGCACTGGCTCACGCGCGTCTGGCTGGATGATCGCGAGCTCGGCGCGCAGGACGCGCTCTCCACGTCGCATCGCCACGAACTCGGCGCGAAGGTCGAGCCCGGCTGCCATCGCCTGACCCTGCGGGTGGACAACTCGCGCCTCGCGGTGAACATCGGCGACAACTCGCACAGCATCTCCGACCACACCCAGGGCAACTGGAATGGCGTCGTCGGCCGCCTGGAGTTGCGCGCCACCGATCTGGTTTGGATCGACCGCGTCGACGTGTTCCCCGACGTGGCGGCGCGCGCCGTGACGGTGCGCGGCCGTCTCTCGGCGGCCATACCCGCCGGAGCGTTTTCTCCGCCCTCGCTGGAAGGTTTGGCCGTCGAATTGCGCGCCGGCCGACGTCCGCCCGTGACGGCGCGCGCCGGAGCCGACGGCGCTTTCTCCGCGCGCTACGAGCTGGGCGCCGACGCCGCCACGTGGGACGAGTTCAATCCCTCGCTGCACACGCTTACCGCGACGCTTGAATCCGGCGAGACGCACCGCGTCGTCTTCGGCTTGCGCGAGATAAAAAAGGACGGACGTCGCCTCTTGCTCAACGGTCGTCCGCTCTTCGTGCGCGCCACGCTGGAGTGCGCGATTTTTCCGCGCACCGGACACCCGCCGACCGACGTCGACTCCTGGCGACGCCTTCTGCGTATCGCCCGCGCGCACGGTCTTAACACGCTGCGCTTCCACTCGTGGTGCCCGCCCGAGGCGGCCTTTGTCGCCGGCGACGAGGAGGGTTTTTATTTCCAGGTCGAGGCGGCCTCGTGGCCGAACTGGACGACCACGCTCGGCGACGACCAGCCGGTGGACGCGTGGCTGGAGGCGGAGAGCGCGCGCATCCTTCGCGCCTACGGCAACCACCCCAGCTTTCTCTTTTTCGCGTCGGGCAACGAGCCCGAGGGGCCGCGTCACGCGGCCTGGCTGGCGGCGTGGGTGGAGCGTCGTCGCGCGGAGGATACGCGCCGGCTCTACTCGTCGGCGGCGGGCTGGCCCAACCTGCCGGAAAACGATTTCCACGTGGACTGGCGTCCGCGCGTGCAGCACTGGGGCGCGGGCCTGGCCTCGCGTATAAACGCGCTGCCGCCGGAGACGCGGACCGACTACCGCGCCTATATCGAGAGTTTCCCGGCGCCGATCATCAGCCACGAGATCGGCCAGTGGTGCGTCTATCCCGACCTCGACGAGATCCCGAAATACACCGGCTACCTGAAGGCCCGGAATTTCGAGATCTTCCGCGACCGCCTGCGCGCCTCGGGACAGGAGGCGCTGGCGCGCGATTTTCTCCGCGCCTCGGGCAAGCTTCAGACGCTTTGCTACAAGGAGGACATCGAGGCCGCGTTGCGCACGCCGGGCATGGCGGGTTTCCACCTGCTCGACCTGCACGACTTCCCCGGCCAGGGCACGGCGTTGGTGGGCGTGCTCAACGCGTTTTGGGAGGAGAAAGGCTACGTCTCCGCCGCCGAGTATGCCCGTTTCTGCTCGCCGCTGGTGCCGCTGGCGCGCCTTGAGCGTCGCGTGTTCACGACCGACGACACGCTCGTCGTCGATCTCGAGGCCGCGCATTGGGGCGCGTGCGACCTGCGCGCCCGTCGCGCGACCTGGCGCGTGCTCGCCGACGGCGGCCGCGTGCTCGCCGAGGGCGCGACCGAGCCGCGCGACGTGCCGGTGGGCGGCCCCGCGCCGCTGGGGCGGGTGGAGCTGGCGCTGGCGCCCTTCGCCGACGCGGCGCCCGCGCGCCTGCGGTTCGAGGTTCGGATCGAGGACGAAAACGGTCGCCCGCGCGCCAACGACTGGGACCTCTGGCTTTATCCCTCGGCTGCGCGCGCGGTCGCGCCGATGCCGTCCGGCGTGCGCGTGGCGACGGCATGGGACTCGGCGGCGCGGGCCCATCTGGAAGACGGCGGCGACCTTCTGCTCGCCGTGCCCGGCGCGGCGGTGGCGGGCGGGGTGCAGCTCGGTTTTTCGACGGTGTTCTGGAACACCGCGTGGACGAACGGCCAGGCGCCGCACACGCTCGGCGTGCTGTGCGATCCGGCGCATCCGGCGCTGCGCGATTTCCCGACCGAGGCGTGGAGCAACTGGCAGTGGTGGTATCCGCTGCGCCGCGGCGGGGCCTTCGTGCTGGACGAGCTGCCGCTCGGGCTGACGCCGCTGGTGCGCGTGATCGACGACTGGTTCACGGCGCGGCGGCTCGGCCTGATCATCGAGGCGCGGGTGGGGCGCGGCAAGCTGATCCTCTGCGGCGCGGACCTGCCGGCGGCGGACGACCCGGTGAACCGCCAGCTCCTCGCGAGCCTGCTGCGCTACATGGGCGGCAAGTCCTTCGCGCCCGCGGTCGCGCTGGAGTTCGCGCAGGTGGACGGGCTGCTGAACGCACCGCGCGGCTGAGGGAGCGGTTCGGGTCTTACCGCAGAGGCGCTGCGCTGTGGAAAACGGACCTAAACCGCCTCCGGGTGGCGCCGATCTTAACTTCCGGTCGGCATGATCCTATCGCCAAGGGACACTCAGCGAGTGGCATTCTTGGATGCGAAAACCTAGGTTTCGCCGCCCCCTCCGATTCCGCTTCGTTGGCTCGGTATGCGCGCGGAAAGTGTGCGCCTCAGTAATACTGGCGGATGTAGCCGTAGGCTTTGTCGAAGAGTTCCTGGTCGGCGTGGAGCTTGTATTTGAGGAGCGTGCGGCGGAGCGCTTGCCGCACCTCGCGCTCGCCTTGCGTCGTGTTCTGCCAATCCGGGAAACGCACCTGCTTTACGATGGCATCAATGTCGGTCACGACGCGCTCGACGATCACGTGGGTGTTCTTCGTCTTCGCCTCGTTGAACAGTTCCGTGAGCGCCGCGAGCGCTTGGTTCTGCTCCTCCTTCGGGTCGGTCTGCTTCTCCGCCTCCACTGTGTCCTTCGCGACCTCAAGAATGGCTTTGAGAAACTCTAGGCTGTTGAGGAGGCCTTGCTCGTGCTTCTCGCGGATCTTTTCCAGCCGCTCGCCCAGCTCCTTGAACTTCGGGTTGCCGGCGTGTTTCCGCAGGCGGGCGATGAGCTTGATCTCCACCTCGCGCGCCTTCTTCGCCGGATTCGCGTCCTGAAGGATGCTGTCGAGCACGTCGGCATCGAGGATCAGGGCCTCGATGTCGTCGCGCACCGCCTCTACGTGGACGTTCTCGTTGATCAGCTCGATGGTCTTCGCGCCGAGGCGGTGCCAGAGCAGCTTGCCGTTGCCGCTCACCGGCTTCACCGACTCGTAAACCTGCGTCAGCCATTTATAGTCCTTGGCGTAGGCGCCGAGGCAAGGATCGGGCGACAGGGCTTCCCAGATCGTGCCGAGGACGGAGTATTCGGCCGCGAATTTATCCCGCGTGGCGTTGTTGGGCAGGCACTGCTGCGCGGCCATGAGGCCTTCGTAGCCGCCAACGGCGCGGTCCACGTTGGGGAAAAAGGCCAGGCACTTCTGCATGTGCACGGGGAGCGCCTTGCGCAGCTCCTCGATGTTGCTCACGACCTGCTGCACCGCTTTTTCGTCGAAATCGAGGGCCTGCGCCACGTCGTCGAAAATGCCGATGTAGTCCACGATGAGGCCGTGGGTCTTGGTCTGGCCGTAGGTGCGGTTTACCCGGCAGATGGCCTGGAGAAGGTTGTGATCCTTCATCGGCTTATCGAGATACATGGCCTGCAGGATCGGAGCATCGAAGCCGGTGAGGAGCTTGCTCGTAACGATCACGAACTTGAGCGGATCGGCCGGGTCGCGGAAGCGGTCGAGCAGCTTTTCCTCCGCGTCTTTGTCGCGCTGGTGGACGCTCCACGAGTCCGGGTCCTTGGGGCCTTCGCTCATGACGATGGCGCTGGCCTCGGGGCCGATCAGCTCGTCCATGACCTGCTTGTAGAGGACGCAGCACTCGCGGTCGAAGCAGACCACCTGCGCCTTAAATCCGTTGGGTTCCACCTTGGTTTGGTAGTGCTCGACGATGTGCTTCACCACGGCGCGCACGCGCTCCGGATTTTTCACCAGCACGGCCATCTTGGCGGCGCGTTTGGCGAGGTCGTCGCGGTCCTGCTCGTTGAGGTTTCCCGTGATCTGCTTGTAGGCCTGGTCGATGGCGGCCTTGTCGATCTTGAGCTTCACCGTCGGGGCCTCGAAGTGCAGCGGGAGCGTGGCTTTGTCGCGGATGGAGTCCTGGAAGGAGTAGCGGCTCAGGTAGCCGGCGCTGTCCTCGTCGGCGCCGAAGGCCCAGAAGGTGTTTCGGTCGGCCCGGTTGATGGGCGTGCCGGTGAGGCCGAAGAGGAAGGCGTTGGGCAAGGCCTCGCGCATCTTGCGGCCGAGGTCGCCCTCCTGGGTGCGGTGGGCCTCGTCCACGAGCACGATAATGTTTTTGCGGTCGTTGAGCACGCCGCCCGCCTCGCCGAATTTGTGGATCGTGGTGATGAGGACCTTGCGCACGTCCTGCGCGAGCAGGCGTTGCAGCTCCTTGCGGTCGCCGACGCCAAGCATGTTCGGCACGTCGGCGGCGTTGAAGGTGGCGGTGATCTGGGTGTCGAGGTCGATGCGGTCGACCACGATGAGCACGGCCGGGTTGCCGAGCCGCGGGTGCATGCGCAGCTTCTGCGCGGCGAACACCATGAGCAGGGATTTGCCGCTGCCCTGAAAATGCCAGATAAGGCCCTTCTTGGGGTAGCCGGCGACGACGCGGGCGACGATCTTGTTGACCGTCTCGAACTGCTGGTAGCGGCAAATGACCTTGATGCGGCGGTGCTTCTTGTCGGTCGCGAAGAGGGTGAAGTTTTGGAGAATGTCTAGGACGACACCAGGCGCGAGGAGGGAGGAGACATCGCGCCGCACCGACTCCAGCGTTCCCTCGACTGGGATATCGTCCACCACGTCGGTTTGCTCGTCACCCGCGATGCGCCAGGGGCCCCAGAGGTCGATGGGCATGCGGATGCTGCCGTAGCGGAGGCGGCGGCCCTCGGTGGCGAAGGAGAAGACGTTCGGCACGAACATGGCCGGGATCTCCTTCTCGTAGATTTCGTTCACCTGATGGGCGCCGTCGAACCAGGTGACGGCGCTGCGAGTGGGCGTCTTGGCCTCGCCGATGACGTGGGGCAAGCCGTTGACGATGAAGACGACGTC
>JAIXVY010000521.1 GCA_027482505.1 Opitutaceae bacterium
ATGCGCACGGCGTTGGCGGACAGCGCGAGCGCGAGGTTTTTTTCAAGACCGGCGATGGCTTCGACGCGCACTCCGAAGCCTGGTTTGACGCGGAACTGGGTGACGCGCGGGCCGACGATGGAATCGTGGACGAAGGCGTCGACCGCGAAGCTGTCGAGCGTGGTCTGGAGGAGCTTTTTGTTGGCCTCGACCTCCTCGGCGGGAACGAGCTCGGCCTCGGCGGCCTCGGGCGCGCGAAGCAGATCGAGGGCGGGCATTTGGTAGCCGGCGAGATCGGCGGCGGTGAAAGGAGCGGGGAGCGGGGCGGCCTCGGCGGGCCGCGCGGAGTCGGGCGCGGTCGCCGCGGAGTCGGAGGCGCCGGAAGCCGTGTCGGACAGGGCGGAGGCGTCTTCGTTTTCGGAGCCGGCGGAGGCGAGGTCGGCCTGGCGGTCGCGGGCGTTTTTGCGCAGGGATTCGAGGTGGTCGAGGGCGTCCTCGAGCCGGTCGCGGTGGCGGGCCTGGAGCTTGGTGCGTTCCTCGCGGCGTTCCGCCAGCGTCTCGCGCCAGGCGGCGAGCGTCTGCTGGTCGTCCTCGAAGCCGGAGGCGGGGCGCGCGGAAAAAGCGTCCGGCGCGGCGGAGGCGGCGGCCGGGCTGGCGGCGAAAGAGGTATCCGGGGACGGCGGAACCGACATGGGGGGCGAAGAGGACAGAAGGCGAAAAGCGCCGACGCAATATCGGGCGTGGAGAATTTCGCGGGTTGTCGCCGGCCGGGGCGGGGTCCATTCTGCGGACATGAAGCTATTACCCCGGAACAAGTGGGGGTGGATACGGCTTGGCGGCTTGTTGGCGGCGCTGGCCTGGGCGATGGTGTTTTTTCATGTTTACGGGCTCGCGCATCTGGCGACCTACCGGCCCCGGGAGGGCGACGTGGTGTTTCAGTCGCTGCCGCACGGCGAGCTGGTGGCGGCGATCGAAGGAATCACCGAGTCGCCGCTTTCGCACTGCGGGGTGGTGATGAAGAACGCAGACGGCCGCTGGGTGGTGCACGAGGCCATCGGGGTGGTGCGCGAGACGCCGCTCTACCTCTGGATCGTGCGCGGACGCGGGGCGCGTCTGGATGTATGGCGCTGGCGGGCCATCGACGGGGCGGACCTGGCGACGCTGCGCGTGGCGCTGGTGAAATACGCGGGAAAATCCTACGACTACCGCTACGCCCCGGACGACACGGAGATCTATTGCTCCGAACTGGTGTTCAAGGCCTACCGAGACGCCTACGGGGTCGAGTTTGGCGCGTGGGAAAAGCTGGGCGACCTCCGCTGGCGGCCCCACGAAAAATTCATCCGCGAGATGGAAGGCGGGGCGCTGCCGCTGGGACGCCCCATGATCACGCCGGTGGGCCTCACGCGCAGTCCGGAGCTGGCGAAGGTGTATTGAGCGAGGACGGCCGCCGCAGGCGCGCGGGGGCGGGTCAGCCGCGCCAGGTGAAGGCGTGGCAGAGGGCGACGCCGGCGGCGTCGGCCTCGTCGCTGGCGAGCATGCGGCCGTGGCCGAGCAGGGCCATGACGGTGCGGGCCATCTGCTCCTTGCTGGCGCGGCCCATGCCGACGACGGCCTGCTTCACGCGCAGCGGAGGGTATTCAAACACGTCGTCGTGGCCGTGCAGCGCGGCGGAGGCGATGGCCGCGCCGCGGGCGGCGCCGAGGATCTGCGCGGTCTGGAAATTCTGCACGTAGATCGTCTGCTCGAGCGCGACATGGCGGACCTGAAAATCCTTCAGGAACGCGGTGACGGCGGAGGAGATTTCGCCGAGGGCGAAGGTCATGCTGCGCTTGGCGGGCACGGCGACGGTGCGGCAGCGCAGGAGCAGCGGCTGGCGTCCCGGGGTGAACTCGATCAGAGCGAGGCCGGTGCCGCGCAGGGAGGGATCGATGCCGAGCACCTGGCCGGAAAACGCCGCGCGCTGCACGCCGGCGGCGAGCGGGTGGGGGGCGGGGCCGGCGGTTTTGGCGCGCAGGGCGGAGACGGGCAGGACGGCTCCGACGGGCAGCGAGGCGAGCGCGCCGGGCGAGCGGGAGGCCACGGCCTTGCCCGCGAGTTTGGCCGCCCAGAGTTGCCTGACGTTTTTTGAAGCCATCGGAGTCGTCTTGGTCGCCTGATCGCCGTTTGGAGGAGCTTGGGTTTAACAGCGGGCGATCTTTTGAAAACCCCGGAAGCGCGGTTCTTCCGGGGTGAACTCGGGACGATTTTGAGCGCGGCTTAGCCGACCCAGGTGCGGGCGTTGCGGAAGAGGCGCAGCCAAGGCGCATCCTCCTGGCCGCGCCAAGCGGGCGGGACGTAGCTCTGCTGCACCACGCGGAAGACGCGCTCGGGATGCGGCATGAGGATGGTCACGCGGCCGTCGCGGGTCGTGATCGCGGTCGTGCCGAAGGGCGAGCCGTTCGGGTTGAGCGGGTAGTGCTCCGTCGGGCGGTGGTGGTTGTCGACGTAGCGGGCGGCGACCAGGCCCGAGGTGCTGAACGCGGCAGCGGCGTCGGCGGACGGGAACTCGGTGAAGCCTTCGCCGTGGGCGACGGCGATGGGGAGCACGCTGCCCTCCATGCCGCGGAAGAGCACGCTGGGGCTCTTCTCGATGAGGAGCGAAGCCACGCGGGCCTCGAAGCGCTCGCTCTGGTTTTGCACGAAGCGCGGCCAGTTGTCCGCGCCGGGGATGATTGAGTGCAGGTTGCTCATCATCTGGCAGCCGTTGCAGACGCCGAGCGCGAAGGTGTCGGGCCGCGCGAAGAAGGCGGAGAACTCGTCGCGGGCGCGGGGATTGAAGAGCACGCTCTTGGCCCAGCCTTCGCCGGCGCCGAGCACGTCGCCGTAGGAAAAGCCGCCGCAGGCCACGAGGCCGCGGAAGTCGCGGAGGGAGATGCGGCCCGAGAGGATGTCCGTCATGTGAACGTCGATCGCCCTGAAACCGGCGCGGGTGAATGCGGCCGCCATCTCGACTTCGCCGTTCACGCCCTGCTCGCGCAGGATCGCCATCGGTGGACGGGGGGCGGCTTTTTTGGCCACGGAGGGCACGGAGGTTTTCACGGAGGCCACGGAGACCGAGCCGTCGCTTCCGATGCCTTTCTCCGTGCTCTCCGTGTTTCTCTCCTCAGTGACCTCCGTGACGAAATCAAAAGTGATCTTCGGGTTGATGCCGGGATTCTTCGGATCGAGGCGGAGCGCGTGCTCCTGCTCGGCGCACTTCGGGTTGTCGCGCAGGCCGGCCATGCGGCGGGTGACGTCGCTCCAAATGTCGCGGAGGGCGGTGAGCGGCTCGTTGAGCAGTTCGCGACCGCCTTGGCGGACGACGAAGGCGTGGTGCGAGTTGAGTTCGCCTATCTGCGAGACGCAGGTCTTCAGGCCGTTGGCGCGGAGCACGGCGGAGACGTCGTCGAGGTCGTCGGCGCGGATCTGGATAACGGCCCCCAATTCCTCCGCGAAGAGCGCGGAGAAAGCGTCGGCGGCGACGGGCAGGTCGAGCGAAACGCCGGTGTTGCCGGCGAAGGCCATCTCGACCGCGGTGGCGAAGAGGCCGCCGTCGGAGCGGTCGTGGTAGGCGAGGAGCTTGCCCTCGCGACCGAGTTGCTGGATCGCGTTCCAAAAACCCTTGAGCTGGGCGGGGCTGTCGACGTCGGCGGGGGCCTGGCCGGTCTGGTTGACGACTTGGGCGAGGATAGAGCCGCCGAGACGATTCTTCCCTTGGCCGAGGTCAATGAGGAGGAGCGTGGTCGCGCCGGCATCGGTGACGAGCTGGGGCGTGAGCGACTGGCGGATGTCGGTGACCGGCGCGAAGGCCGAGATGATAAGCGAAAGCGGGGCGGTGACGCGCTTCTGCGCGCCCGTGTCCTTGTCCTTCCAGACGGTGGACATGCTCATCGAGTCCTTGCCGACCGGGATGGTGATGCCGAGGGCGGGGCAGAGCTCCATGCCTACGGCTTGGACGGCGGCGTAGAGGTCGGCGCCGTCGCCGGGGAGCGCGGGCGCGGCCATCCAGTTCGCGGAGAGGTTAACGCGGCCGATGTCGCCGACCTGGGCGGCGGCGAGATTGGTGAGGGCTTCACCGACCGCGAGACGGGCGGAGGCGGCGGCGCTGTTGACCGCTACGGGGGTGCGTTCGCCCATCGACATGGCCTCGCCAGTGTAGACGTCGAAGGCGGTGGCGGTGACGGCGCAGTCGGCGACGGGGACCTGCCAGGGGCCGACCATTTGGTCGCGGGCGATGAGGCCGGTCACGGTGCGGTCGCCGATGGAGATGAGGAAGGTCTTGTCCGCGACGGCGGGGTGGCCGAGCACGCGGCGGGCGGCCTCGGCGAGCGTGACGCCGTCGAGCGCGGGCGTGAGCGGGGCGAGCGGGCGCGCGAGGGTCTGGTCGGTGCGGTGCATGCGCGGCGGCTTGCCGAGCAGGACCTCGAGCGGGAGGTCGATGGGCGTGTTCTTGAAATGCGGGTCCTCAAGGACGAGGCGCTTTTCCTCGGTGGCCTCGCCGACGACGGCGAAGGGGCAGCGCTCGCGTTCGCAGAGGGCGGCGAAGGTGGCGAGGCGGACGGCGGGCACGGCCATGACGTAGCGCTCCTGGGACTCGTTGCACCAGATGGCGAGCGGGGACATGCCGGGCTCGTCGTTGGGGAGCTTGCGAAGGTCGAACTTGCCGCCGCGGCCGCCGTCGTTGACGAGCTCGGGCAGGGCGTTGGACACGCCGCCGGCGCCGACGTCGTGGATGAAGGAGATGGGGTTCTCGTCGCCGAGGGCCCAGCAGCGGTCGATCACCTCCTGGCAGCGGCGTTCCATCTCGGC
>JAIXVY010000301.1 GCA_027482505.1 Opitutaceae bacterium
AATTCACGCAGGGCGGCGACGAGGGGATCGGGTTCTTTGTGGAGGGCGACCATGGTATGGGGAAAGAAGTTCTCGGTTTGGCGAAGGCGGCTGATCTTGCCCTTCAGCCTTGGCTCGCGTTGGCGTGAGCCGAGGGCGCGGGCTCGACGACGCGACCCTGGAGGTGGAAACGCACGTGCACCTCGGGGTCGACCTTGAGGAGCAGGAATTTCTTGATCACCGGCAGACCAAAATCGCGGGTGTCGAGGGCGGCGTCGCCGTCGATGGCGTAAAGCGCGCCGTCGCGGGTCACGGACACCGGAAAGGTGATCTCGCGCGCCAGATCGTGCAGCGTGAGCGTGCCGGTCGCCAGGGTTCGACCTTCGGAGTCGCGCTCTAGGGTGCGCAGCACGAAGATGCCGTCGGGATGGTGCGGCGTGTCCTGCCAGGCGTGCATCTGCTCATCGCGATCCTCCTTGCCGGTGCGGACGTCGGAGAAGTGAAAGGCGAAACGGGCCTGACGCACCGCCCCGGCCTCGGGGTCGACCAATACCTGGGCGTCGTAGCGCTCAAGGCGACCCACGAAGGAATCGACCGTCGCCTTCACCTCGATGTCCACCCGCGAGCGGGCGGCGTCGAGCTGGAGCGGAACCTCGGCGGCGCAAACCCGGCCGAGGGCGGCAAGCGTGGTGATCAGCAAGGCGAGAGGTGCTTTCATGCGCCCAGCCTAGACCACGGACATGAAGCCAAAATGAACCGGACATGAATTTTTGTTCATGTGCGTGCCTTTTCGCGCGGGACGGCTTGGGCTGCGGCCACTCGCCCGCCATGTCCGCCGAAGCACCCGAAGCGCCGCCCGACGCCCTGCCCCGCCCCGTGAAAACGGCGGGCGGTTTTCGCAATCCGGGCCGGCACGAGGACCGCACCTGGTTCGACGTGCTCCGGTGGAAAATCTCCGAGCGCGCCGCGCGATGGCCGCGCCATGCGCCCGTCGCAAGCATCGTCGCGCCGGCCGCGCCGGCGGCGGGCCTCGCCGCCACCTGGATCGGGCACGCCTCGTTTCTGGTTCGTTCGCCGGAGCGGAGCTGGCTGATCGATCCGGTGTGGTCCGCGCGCGTGGGTCCCTTCGGCCGGTTCGGGCCGCGTCGCGTGCAGCCGCCCGCGCTCGATTTCGCCTCTTTGCCGCGGATCGACGCGGTCTGGCTCAGCCACGACCACTACGACCACTGCGATCTGCCCACGCTGCGCCGCGTCGCTCGGGAGCATCCGCAGTCGCGGCTGTTGACCCCGCTCGGCCACGAGGACCTCGCGCGCCGCGCCGGCTTCGGTCCGGCGCGCCATGCGGCGCTCGACTGGTGGGACCGCATCGAACTCGCGCCCGGCTTTAACCTGACCGCCACGCCGGCCCGGCACTGGGGCAACCGGCTCTCGGGCCGGCGCAACCAGCGGCTCTGGGGCGGCTGGCACCTCGCCGCGCCCGACGCCGCGCTGTTCTTCTCCGGCGACACCGCCTTCGACGCGGAGATGTTCGCCGCCGTGCGCCGCGAGCTGGGCGCGCCCGATCTGGCGCTCCTGCCCATCGGCGCCTACGCGCCGCGCTGGTTCATGCGCGAGCAGCACTGCGACCCGGAGGAGGCGGTGGCGATTTTTCGCCTGCTCGGCGCGCGACGAGCCCTGGGCATGCACTGGGGCGCGTTTCCCTTCACGGACGAACCGCGCGACGAGCCGCCCGCGCGCCTGGCCGCCGCGGCGCGCGCGGCCGGGCTGGCGCCGGATCGCTTCGCCGCCCCGCCGCCCGGTGCGACGCTCAGCGCCATTCGTGGCGCGGATAGCGGCGGCTGAGCTCGGCCTTCACCTTGGGATACATGTCGCGCCAGAAGCTGGTGAGATCGTCGGTCACCTGAATGGGCCGGTGGTTCGGGGCCAGGACCTCGATCTTCACCGGCACGCGGCCGCGCCCGAGGGTGAAGCGCCCCTCTATGCCGTAGAGCTCCTGTATCCGCGCGGACATGACGGGCGGACCGTCCTTGGAATACTCGAGTTTCGCCTTTCGTCCGTTGGCCATGACAAGGCGCTCGGGCAGATAGTCGTCCAGCACCGCCAGCTGCTCGGCGGTCAGCCAGTCGCGCAGGACGCGCATGATGTCCTCCTTCGGCTTGTCCTTCACCGCGCGGGCGCCGAGCTCGCCGTAGCAAAGCTGCTCGATCAGGGTGGCGCGGTCGGCCTCGGTCAGCGGATTGACCTCCAGCTCGGGGAACCACTCGGCCATGCGGTTGACCCGCAGGATCCACTGCTCGACGGACTCGTCCCAGGCCTCGATTTTTATCCGGCCCTCGATGACCTCCTTCGTGAGCAGGGCGGCGGCGTCGCCCAGCGGCGCCTCGTCGCCGCTCACCCGGGCCTCGAGCACGAGGTCGCGGAAGCGCCGCTCGCGACGGGTGATGACGCGCTTCATATCGGGATCGTAGACGATCCCGCGCGCGTCGCGGTAGTCGGCGGGAAAAAGCTCCTTCAGCCACTCCTCCTCGATCGCGGTGGCGAGCGAAAGGAGCGTGCTCACCTCGCCGTCGCCGCGGCCGATCTCGCTGACCTCGGCCACCACGAGAAGCGGGGCGCGCTGGATGGCGCTCTCACGGGCGAGGAAGCCGCGCCGGCCGTGGACCAGCTCGCAGCGCAGGGTGCCGGAATCGAGCCGCCGGGCGAGCTGGTCGGAAAAGCCGGCCAGCACGCATTTGCGGACCGCGACGCCGTCGACCGGCTTTTCGGAGACGTCGAGCCCCTCCTTCTCCGCGATCTCGAGGAAGGACTCGAACAGCGGCCCCACGGCGCGCGCCCCCTGTGCGTGGATGCCGAGCCGGCGGCAGGCGTCGAGGCCGTAGCCGGCCTTGTCCGCGAAACGCCAGGCGCGCATGAGCAGAAAAAAATCGCTATCGGACTCCTCGCCGAGCGTGTCGTCGCGGGCGTCGTCCACCGCCCGGGGCAGGCCGCGCTGGAGGAAACTTCTACCCTGGGTGAGCGCGGCCATGAGCGCGACCGGGCGCACGCAGCCACGGGCGTCGGCCTCGAGCAACATGCGCGCGTAGCGCGGGTGCACGGGGAAACGCAGCATGCGCCGCCCGATCTCGGTAATGCGCGCGGGGCCCTTGCCCGAGGCGGGCGCGGCCAGGGCGCCAAGATCGGCGAGCAACATCTCCGCGCGGTCCAGCGCCTTGGGGTCGGGTTTCTCCAGCCACGGGAAAGCCGCGACGTCGTCGATGCCGCTGGCCTTGAGCGTGAGCACGACCTCGGCGAGATCGAGCCGGCGCACCTCGGGCAGCTCCTGCGCGGCGCGCTGGGCGTGTTCGCGCTCGGTCCAGAGGCGCACGCAGCGGCCCGGGGCGGTGCGACCGGCGCGGCCGGCGCGCTGATCGGAGCTGGCGCGGGAGATTTTCTCCACCAGCAGGGTGTTGATGCCGCGGTTGGGATCGAATTTCGCCTGCCGGGCGAGACCGGAGTCCACCACCACGGTGACGCCGTCGATGGTGAGCGAGGTTTCCGCGACGTTGGTGGAGACGATGATCTTGCGCGCGCTGGTCCGGGCGACGGCGCGATCCTGGGCCTCGGGCGGGAGCTCGCCGTGGAGCGGGAAGACGACGCAGCCGTTGAGCGCGCGATGTCCGGCCAGGGCCGACACGGTGCGACCGATCTCGTAGGCGCCGGGCATGAAGACGAGAAAATCGCCCTCGGTCTCGGCGGCGACGCGCGCGCACTCGCGGGCGGCGACGTCCCAGACCGGCTCGGCCTCGAAGTTCACCGCCTTGGGCAGATACTCGATCGCCACGGGGAAGCTGCGCCCTTGGGAGGTGAGGATTTCGCAGGGCTTGAGGTAGTCCGCGAGCCCCTGCGCGTCGAGCGTGGCGGACATGACCACGATCTTCAGGTCGGGCCGCGCGGTCGCCTGGATTTGCAGGGCCCGGGCGAGCGAGATGTCGCCATAGAGGTGGCGTTCGTGGAACTCGTCGAAGACCAGCGCGGCGACGCCGCGCAGCGAGGCGTCGAAAGACATCTGGCGGAGCAAAATACCCTCGGTCACGAAACGCACCCGCGTCTTGGCCGACACACGCGATTCGAGGCGAATCTGGTAGCCCACCTCGTCGCCGAGCGGGCAGCCGACCTCCTCCGCCACCCGTCGGGCCAGCATGCGCGCGGCGAGCCGGCGCGGCTGGAGCACCACGACCTCGCCTTTTTCGAGGAAGCCGTGCGTGCGCAGCATCTGCGGAATCTGGGTGGATTTGCCCGAGCCGGTGGGCGCCTGCACCACCACCCTGCCCTGCGCGCGCAGCGCCGCGACGAGCGGGGTTTCGAGTTCGTAGATCGGCAGGGTGCGGGCGGACATCGGCGGAAAAGCCCGACACCCCAATCCCCGCCGCTCCGCGCGGCAAGCCCGGCCTCGCGCCGTCGGAGCCGCGTCCCGTGCGACCTAATCCGCCGCGGGCAGCGAGATGGTGAAGACCGCGCCACGGCCGGGCGCGCTCGAAAGCGAAATCGCGCCGCCGTGGCGCTCGATTATCTGGCGGCAGATGCGCAGGCCGAGCCCCTGGCCGCCACGCTTGCTGGAGCGCAAAGGCTGGGTGAGCGCGACCTCGGCCTCGCCCTCGGGAAAGCCGCGGCCGTTGTCCGAAAGCTCCACCACCACGCGGCCCGGCTCGGCGCGCAGGACGGCGCGCACGTCGTCGGCGCCGGCCTCGAAGGCGTTTTTAAAGAGGTTCTGGAAAACGCGGTGCAGCTCGTAGCGGTCGCCCAGCACGACGAGCCCGGTGCCGGCGGCGCGCGAACCCGCGGGGCCGGTGCGGGGCCCGTTCACGCGAAGGTGGGGGCTGTTGAAAAACAGCACGGCGTGGACCGACTCGATCTCGGCCTGCAAGTCCAGGCGCTCGCGCACGATCTTGGCGCCGTCGTTGAAGCGGCAGGTGTGGGCGAGGTGCAGAAGATAGTTCGAGGTGTGCTCCAGTTTTTTCGCGATGGCGTCGATCGGCTGGGCCTGGTCGCCGACCGTGTGCTTGAGCTGCGCGGTCTCCTGAATGAGCCGGGCGGTGTAGCCGAGCGTGGAGAAAAGGGCGTTCTTGAGGTCGTGGACCATCGAGGCCGAGGCCTCGCCGTGGGCGGCGAGCGAGTCCTTCGCCTCCAGCTCCTTTTGCAGCAGGGAGATGACGCCCTCCATCTCGCGAATCACCGCGCTGCGGCCGCGGCGGCGCAGCGACACCTCCACCTCGTGCTGGGCGAGGGCGACGATGTCGGGGGAATCAAAGGGCACCTGGAGACTTTGCTCGCCCAGCACCTTGACCGCCCGGCCCGCGCCCAGGGCGATGACCGACATCTCCGGATCCAGCTCCCGCATCGCGCGGGCCAGCTCCTCGTTGGACTGGCGTTCGCCGCGCAGGTCGAGCACCGCCAGCGCGAAACGCCGCGCGCGCATGCGCTCCAGCGCGGCCTCGGCCGTGCGCTCGATCGTGACCTCAAACTCCTCCTCCAGCCGCCGATGCACCCGGCCGCGCGTCTCGCCATCGGTGGCCGCGACCAGCACCGCGGGCAGCGCGACCTCGTCGGCGCGCGTGATCGCCATCGCCCCGAGGACGAAGGGATCCGAACTGGCGCCCGGAAGAGGGCCGAAGGGAGAGCCGCCCGTCGCGTTCATGCAGCCGCGCCAGACCGGGCGCCCGGTCCGCGCGAGTCCTTTTCGCGGGACGGATTGACCGCCCGGCGCGACCCGGCATGGATTCGAGCGGCCTCGTGGGCGCAGTCTGGGACCATGTTATTCACAGACACTTGGCATTAACCGCTGTCAACCGCACCCATTAGCAAAATTACATTTTCAACTGATTTTCATGACCGAAACTCTTTTTCTACTCCTCGGGCTGGCGGCGGGCGGCGCAGGCGCCTGGCTATACCTTAGGGCCCAGACGCTTGCGCTGGGGGAACGGCTCCTGGCGCGCGAGGCGGAGGGCGTCCGCCTCCAAGCCGACCTCTCGGCGCGCGACGCCGCGCTGACCGAGGCCCGGAACGAGGGAGACAGGCGGGCCGTCGAACTCGCGACCGCCCAGACCGCGCTCGCCGCGGAACGCGCCGCGGCGGCGGAGAAGATCGCCGCGCTGACCGAGGCGCAGACCCGGCTGACCAACGAGTTCAAGGCCCTCTCGGCCGCGGCCTTGCAGGCCAACAACGCCGCCTTCCTCGAACTCGCCAAGGAGACGCTCGGCCGCACCCGGCAGATGGCCGATAACGATCTCGAAAAGCGCCAGATCGCCATCGAAGCCCTGGTGAAGCCCCTGCGCGAGACGCTCGGCCAGGTGGAGGCCAAGATCACCGCCTTCGACAAGACCCGAGCCGAGTCGGCCGCCGCCCTCGGCCAGCAACTGCAGGCGCTGGCCCAGTCCCAGTCCACCCTGCAAACCGAGACCGCCCGCCTATCCACCGCCCTGCGCTCCACCACCACGGCCGGCACCTGGGGCGAGTTGCAACTGCGCCGCGTGGTCGAACTCGCGGGCATGACCGACTACTGCGACTTCTCCGAGCAATCCTCGGTGACGCTGGAAGACCGCGCGCGCCTGCGCCCCGACATGCTGGTGCGTCTGCCCGGCGGCCAGCAGATCGTGGTCGACGCCAAGGCCCCGAACGAGGCCTATCGCGAGGCCGCCTCCGCGCCCGACGAGGCCACGCGCGCCGCGCGCCTCGCCGCCCACGCCGCGCAAGTCCGCGCCCACGTGGACGCGCTCGGGGCCAAGGCCTACTGGGAGCAGTTCCAGCCCTCTCCGGAATTCGTCGTGCTCTTCCTGCCCGGCGACCAATTCCTCGCCGGAGCCCTGTCCGCCGATCCCGGCCTGCTCGAGCGCGCCATCGTCAAAAAAGTGCTGCTCGCCACCCCCGCCACGCTCATCGCCCTGCTCAAGGCCGCGGCCTACGGCTGGCGCCAGGAAAAGGCGGCCAAAAACGCCGAGGAAATCTCCGCCCAGGCCCGCGAGCTCTACGACCGCCTGACCGGCTTTTCCGAACACCTTTCCAAGATCGCGCCCGCGCTCGAAAACGCCGCCAAGGCCTACAACCAGGCGATCGGCGCCTTCGAGAGCCGCGTGCTGCCGGCCGGCCGCCGGCTCGAGGAACTCGGCGCGAAGGGCAACAAGGACCTGCCCGCCACGCTGCCGGGGGTGGAAACCGCCACGCGCGAACTCGCCAAACGCGCCTGACCCGCGCCTACTTCCCGCCGCGCGCTTTCCTTTTGGCCGCCGCTGGCCTTCTTCGGCGCTTTCCCTTTTTCTCTTCTCTTTTCGTGTCCTCTCCCGTCCCGACCTCCGCCGCGCCCGCCCGTCCGCTCTCGCTCGGCGTCATTTTTCTCACCCTCTACATCGATCTCATCGGGTTCTCGATCGTCTTCCCGCTCGGCCCCGATCTGCTGCGGCATTATCTGGCGGTGGACGGCCAGTCGGGCGTGCTGGGCGCGTTGCTCGGAGGCATCGACGCGCTGGCCCGTTCGCTGGGCAACACCACCCATCTGCCCGAGGTGCTCTTCGGCGGCGTGATCAGTTCGGTGTTTTCGGTGCTCCAGTTTGTCTTCGCGCCGTTCTGGGGCGGCCTGTCCGACCGCGTGGGTCGCCGGCCCGTCCTGCTCTACACCGTGGCCGGCACCGCGCTCAGCTACGCGCTCTGGGCGGTGAGCGGCAGCTTCTGGCTGTTCCTCGCCGCCCGCGTGCTCGCCGGCCTCTTCGGCGGCAATCTCTCCGTCGCCACCGCCGCGGTGGCCGACGTGACCACCCGCGCCGAGCGCAGCAAGGCGATGGGACTGGTGGGCGCGGCCTTCGGCCTCGGGCTCGTGACCGGCCCGGTGATCGGCGCGCTCTCGGCGCAGGTTAACCTGCTCGACCATCATCCCGGACTCGCGGCCTACGGAGTGAATCCCTTCACCGTGCCCGCGCTCGTGGCCTTCGCGCTCGGCCTGGTCAACCTGCTCTGGATTCGCGCCCGTTTCCGCGAGACGCTGTCGCCCGCCGCCGCGGGCCGCTCGGCCGAGCCGCGCCTGCGCAATCCGCTTCGCGCCATCCTGGGCCTGGACAACGCCGCCATCCGCGGCGCCAACCTCGTGGGTTTCCTCTACCAACTCGCCTTCGTCGCCATGGAGGCCTCGCTCGTCTTCGTGAGCGCCGAGCGCTTCGGCTACGGGCCGATCCAGAACGGCAAGCTGATGGGCTTTCTCGGCGTGTGCTCGATCATCACCCAGGGCTACATCGTGCGCAAACTCGTCGGCCGCGTGCCGGAGACGCGCCTGCTCGCCGCCGGCCTCGTCTGCTCGACCGCGGGCCTGCTCGGCGTGGGCTTCGCGCCGACGGCGGGCGTGCTTTACGCGGCGGTGGCTTTCCTCGCCTTCGGCGGCGGTTTGATCAACCCGGCCAACACCGGGCTCATATCACTCTACGCCACGCCCGAGGAGCAGGGCCGGGTGCTGGGCATCTACCGCTCGCTGGGCTCGCTGGCCCGCGCGGTCACGCCTATCTGCGCCGGCGTGCTCTACTGGACGGCGGGCGCGGCCGCGCTCTACGTCGTGGCCGCCGCGCTCGCCCTTGCCGCCTGCGCCGCGACCTTTCGCCTGCCGCAGCCGGCGAAAGGCTGAGCGCCTCAGAGCGCCGCCGCGAAGCGCCGCAGGCGGGCGATGACGCGCTCGCGGCCGAGCAGGCGGAAAAGGCTGGTGATGCTCGGGCCGGCGGAGAGGCCGGTGACGGCCACGCGCGCCACGCCCTGATAGTCGCCGAAGCCGAGCCCGCGGCCCTCGGCGAGCTCCTTCATGGCGGCCTCCAGCGCCGCGTCCGACGAAAAATCGGCGGAGCACAGCATCTCAACGAGCTCGTCCAGACGAAGCTTCGGCTCGCCCTTTGCGAGCGCCTTGGCCTTCGCCTTCTCGTCGGTCGGATAGTCCTCGCTCCAGAAATAGGCGGTGTAGGCGGGCAGCTCCTCGAAGCCCTTGATCTTCGGCTGGGCCAGGCCCATGACGGCGGCGAAGTAGCCCTCGTCGGCGGAGCCGACGGACACGTTGTTGGCGGCGAAGTAGGCCCGGGCCTTGGCGACAAACTCCGCGGGCGGCAGGGCCAGCAGGTAGAGCATGTTCAT
>JAIXVY010000042.1 GCA_027482505.1 Opitutaceae bacterium
ATCCCCGAGGCGGTCGCCGCGATCAAGCGCCACACCGCCCTGCCGGTCGTGGTGGGCTTCGGCATCGGCAAGCGCGAGCATGTCTCCGAGGTGGCTCGCCACGCGGACGGCGTGGTCGTGGGCAGCGCCCTGGTGAATGTTATTCGCGACAACCTCGACAACCGGGCCGCCATCGGTCCGGCCATGGGGGCAAAGGCCGCGGATCTGGTCTCCGGAACCGCCCGGACGAACTCGTCGGGCGGATAAGCGTCCCTCCGCGCATATCTTGTTCATCTTCTATCCTTCCTTAACTCGTCCGTTCCCTTGGAGTTTTTGTTTTACTTTGGAATGAGCGACCTCTGTGGTGCGCGGCGACTTTAACCAAAATCGACCAAACGTGAGCAACAATCACACGCGAAAGACCTTTTTCGCCAAGGCCCTCGCAGGCTTGGCTGGCCTCGGCCTGCTGAGCGGCACCCGTCTGGCCGCGAAATCCGCGCCCGGCTCCAACGCAACGGCTTCCGACGCCTCCAACGCCTCCGATCGCCCCTTCGCGATCAAGGTCGACGAGCGCGCCGTGGCCCGTTCGGCCGATTCCCTCTAACCGCCGCCCCGTCGCCCACGCGTTCGGAGCCGCCCCCTTTTCCGGCCTATGTCCAACCTGTTTCCCAAGTCGGTCAACAAGCTGCCGCTGCAGATCCTGATCTTTATCGGGATCACCACCGGCGTCGTTCTCGCCGGCGTCACCTATTACGCGACGCCGAAATACCCCCGTGTCTGCTACGCGCCGCAGCAGCCCGTCCCGTTCAGCCACGCGCTGCACGCCGGACAGCTCGGCCTCGATTGCCGCTACTGCCACAGCAACGTCGAAAAGTCCGGCCACTCCAACGTGCCGACCGCGCAGACGTGCATGAACTGTCACAACCAGATCAAGACCGACAGCCCGCTGCTCGCCCCCGTGCGCGCCAGCTACGCCTCGGGTGATCCGGTGCCGTGGGTGAAGATCCACCAGGCGCCCGACTACGTTTATTTCAACCACTCCGTCCACGTGGCCCGCGGCGTCTCCTGCGTGGAGTGTCACGGCAAGATCAACGAGATGGAGGTCGTGCACCACGCCAAGCCCCTCTCGATGAGCTGGTGTCTCGAGTGCCATCGCGAGCCCGAGAAGGTTCTCCGCGATCCCAAGCTCGTCACCAACCTCGACTGGAAGCACCCCGGCGGCGAGGCCGCCCAGCTCGAGCAAGGCAAGAAATTCGTCCACGACTGGAACGTCCAACCTCCCCAAAGCTGCTCCGGCTGCCACCGCTGATCGACTGACACGACGCAGATGAAACGCAAATTTGACCATTCCGCGCCCGAACAGAACGAGGCCCCCACCGGCCCCCGCTACTGGCGCAGCCTCGATGAACTCGCCGAAACCCCCGGTTTCCAGGAACAGATGGCCCGCGAGTTCCCCGAAGGCGCCGACAACCTGAACGGCGTCGATCGCCGCCGCTTCTTCAAGCTCATGGCCGCCTCCTTCGCCCTTGGCGGCGTGGGTCTGGCCGCCGGTTGCCGCCGTCCCGAGTCGCACATTCTCGCCTACGGCAAGTCGGTCGAGAACATCATCCCCGGCCTCCCGCTTTACTACGCCTCGGCCTTTCCGATCCGTCGCAACGCCGTCCCCGTTTTGGCCGAGACCCACCAGGGTCGTCCGACCAAGATCGAGGGCAACCCGACCTTCGCGCCCTACGGCGGCGCCACCAACGCCTACGCCCAGGCCTCCGTCCTCGATCTCTACGATCCGGACCGCTCCACCACTTCTACCATCAAGGGTTCGGCCGCGACCGCCGCCCAGATCAACGATCTGCTCGCCGCCATCGGTTCCGAGGCCCGCGCCTCCAAGGGCGCCGGTCTGGTGTTCCTCGCCGAGTCCTCCGGCTCGCCGACCCGCGAGCGCCTCGTCGCCAAACTCAAGCGCGAGTTCCCCGCCGCCGTCTGGGCCGAGTATGACGCCGTGCTCGACGAGCCGCCCGCCGCCGCCGCCCAGGCCGCTTTCGGCCGCGACGTGAAGCCCCTCTACCGCTTCGCCCAGGCCAAGCGCATCGTTTCCCTCGACGCCGATTTCTTCTCTTCCGAGGCCGGCGCCATCGGCTACACCCGCGACTTTGCCAAGGGCCGCAAGGCGCTTACCAAGGACGCCGACCTCAACCGTCTTTATGCGGTCGAGAGCACCTTCACCCTCACCGGCTCGATGGCGGATCACCGCCTTCGTCTCGCCAGCAGCCATCTGCTCGCCTTCGCCGCCGCCCTCCATGGCGCGGTCACGGGTTCCAAGCAGCTTGAGAAGCTCGTTTCCGGCCTTGAGTTCAAGGACCAGGAAAAGTGGCTCGCCGCCTGCGCCGCCGACCTCCTCGCCCACAAGGGCAAGAGCCTGATCGTCGCCGGAGCGCATCTTCCCGCCGAGGTCCACGCCGTCGTTTACGCCCTCAACGTCGCCCTCGGCGCCGTGGGCAACACGGTCGACTTCGTCGCCGTTCCCACGCCCGCCTCGGCCGGCATCGTCGACGTCGCCAAGGCCCTCGAGGCCGGTGCGGTCAAGACCCTCGTCATCCTCGGCGGCAATCCCGCCTACAACGCCCCCGCCGATCTCGCGTTCGCCGCCGCCCTGAAAAAGGCCGGCCAGGTGGTCCGCCTCGGCTACCACGTCGACGAGACCTCCGCCGCGGCCGCCTCCGGCGTGCACATCGCCTCCGCCCACTACCTCGAGTCGTGGGGCGACGCCCGCACCGCCGACGGCACCATCGTGCCGATCCAGCCGATGATTCTGCCGCTTTTCGGCGGCGTGACCGAGATCGAAGTGCTCGCCCGCGTGCTTGGCGAAGCCAAGCCCGACGGCTACAGCCTCGTCTATGAAACCATCGCCGGTCTCAACGCCATCGGCGGCGCCGACGGCGACAAGGGCTTCCGCCAGTTCCTGCATGACGGTCTCCTCGCCGGTTCGGCCTACAAGTCCGTCGCCGTTTCGCTGAACGTCGCCGGCCTGAGCAAGCTGCTCGCCGCCGCCGCCGCGCCTTCGGCCGTCACCAAGGACGCGCTCGAGGTCCGTTTCATCACCGACGCGAAGACCGACGACGGTCGTTTCAACAACAACGGCTGGCTCCAGGAGTGCCCCGAGCCGATCACCAAGATCTCTTGGGACAACGCCATCCTCGTCTCGCCCCGCCTCGGCAAGGAGCTCGGCATCGAGCCCGGCGGCTCGCTGATCCAGGTCGCCCGCAAGGAATTCGGCACCTTCCAGCAAGGCAAGGAGCAGGCCTTCGTCGGTGAACTCACCGTCAATGGCCGCACCCTGCGCGCCCCGATCCACATCCAGCCCGGCCTTTCCAACTTCACGGTGGCCATCGCCCTCGGCTACGGCCGCTCGGCCACCGGCCGCGTCGGCACCGGCATCGGCGCCAACGCCTATTCCATCCGTTCCTCGAACGGCCTCGGCTACGCCACCGGCGCCAAGCTCGCCATCGTCCCCGGCGAGTTCGCCTTCCTCGCCAACACCCAGGAGCACTGGTCCATGGAAGGCCGCGACATCGTTCGCGAGGCCAACGTCGACGAGTTCCGCAACAACCCCGGCTTCGTCGCCGGCATGGGCATGGAGGCCCACTCGCCCGCCGTTTACGGCGACATGAAGCCCGAGGAGTTCGCCAAGCTCTCGCGCGAAGAGCGCGCCAAGATCACGGCCGAGCGCTCCGCTTCCACGCCCCGCGGCGGCTCCTTGATGGAGACCCCCGATTTCTCGGGAAATAACGCCCATCTCGACGGCGTGCACCAGTGGGGCATGTCGATCGACCTCAACACCTGCATCGGTTGCAACGCCTGCGTGATCGCCTGCCAGGCCGAGAACAACATCCCGATCGTCGGCAAGGACCAGGTCCTCCGCGGCCGCGAGATGCACTGGATCCGCCTCGATCGCTACTACTCCGACGGCAAGCTCGAGGCCGCGGCCTTCGGCGGCCCGGGTAATGCCGAGCTCCCCGAGGATCCCCAGGTTTCGCTCCAGCCCGTGGGCTGCATGCACTGCGAACTCGCCCCCTGCGAGACCGTGTGCCCCGTCAACGCCACCGTGCACGACCAGGAAGGCCTCAACACGATGGCCTACAACCGTTGCATCGGCACCCGCTATTGCGCGAACAACTGCCCGTATAAGGTTCGTCGTTTCAACTTCTTCGATTACAATCAGCGCCAGCTCGACAGCCTCTACATGGGGCCGTTGGGCAAGAAGGGCATGCCCGAGTTGGTCAAGATGGTGAAGAACCCGGACGTCACCGTGCGCATGCGCGGCGTGATGGAGAAGTGCACGTATTGCGTGCAACGCATCCAGCAGGCCAAGATCGCCCAGAAGGTGAAGGCCGGCGCCTCGAACAACGTCGAGATCCCGGACGGCACCTTCAACGTCGCCTGCGCCCAGGCGTGCCCGGCGGAGGCGATCGTGTTCGGCAACATCAAGGACCCGAACAGCCGCGTCTCCAAGATGAAGGCCCTCGAGCAGGACTATCAACTGCTCGGCTACCTTAACATCCGTCCGCGCACCACCTACCTCGGCAAGCTTCGCAACCCGAATCCCGAGATGCCGGACTACGCCGCGCTCCCGCTCAGCCGCAAGGAATACGAGAACAAGAACCATCCGGCCGGCATGCACGGTCATGGCGCTCCCGAGCACTCCGGTTCCGGCCACGACTCGCACGACTCCCACGGTTCCAAAGAAGAACACAAGCCGCACGCCTCCCTCGGCAAAATCCTGTTCGGAGGTAACAGCTAATGGCTCACGCTCATTCTGATCATCCCGCCCCGGCGATTCTCGCCGAGGTAAATCCGGCTCCGCTTCCGCGCGCGACCCTTGTTGAGAATCATCGCAGTCTCAACTGGGTCACCGAGAAGATTTGCGGCATCATCGAGGCGCCCACCCCCAAGTGGTGGTGGATCGCCTTCGCCGTCTCGGGCTTCCTCGCCCTCTTCACGGTCGCGGGCATCGCCTACCTCGTCTCCACGGGCGTCGGCGTCTGGGGTCACGCCAATCCGGTCAACTGGGCCTGGGACATCGTGAACTTCGTGTTCTGGATCGGCATCGGCCACGCCGGCACCCTGATCTCCGCGATTCTCTGCCTGCTGCGCCAGAAGTGGCGCACCTCGATCAATCGCGCCGCCGAGGCCATGACGATTTTCGCCGTGGTTTGCGCCGGTATTTTCCCGGTGTTCCATGTCGGCCGCGTCTGGTTCGCCGTCCTCCCCGGCTATCTGTTCCCCTTCCCGAACTCCAACGCCATCTGGCCGCAGTTCCGTTCGCCGCTGGAGTGGGATGTGTTCGCCGTTTCGACCTACGGCACCGTTTCCGTGTTGTTCTGGTATGTCGGCCTCATCCCCGACCTGGCCATCCTGCGCGATCGTTTCTATCGCAGCGGCAACAAGGTGAAGAGCTTCTTCTACGGCCTCTTCGCCATGGGCTGGCGCGGCTCCAACCGCCACTGGAGCAACTACGAGATGGCCTATCTCATTCTGGCCGGCGTCTCCACGCCCCTCGTGCTTTCGGTGCACACCATCGTGTCGTTCGACTTCGCGGTGTCGCTCCTCCCCGGCTGGCACACCACGATCTTCCCTCCCTACTTCGTGGCGGGCGCCATCTTCTCCGGCTTCGGCATGGTGCTCACGCTCATGCTCCCCCTGCGCGCCATCTTCCGTTTGGAGGATCTTATCACGCAGTATCACATCGACTGCATGTGTAAGATCGTTTTGGCGACCGGCACCATCGTCGGCTACGCCTACGGCATGGAGTTCTTCATCGCGTGGTATGGCTCCAACCCCTACGAGGGCTTCGCCTTCATCAACCGCGCCTTCGGTCACTACGCCTGGGCCTACTGGATCATGATCGCCTGCAACGTGATCACGCCCCAGTTCTTCTGGTTCAAGAAGGTCCGCCAGAACATCGCCTTCGTCTGGATCCTCTCGATCTTCGTCAACGTCGGCATGTGGTTCGAGCGCTTCGTGATCATCGTCACCTCGCTCGCCCGCGACTTCCTGCCGAGCTCCTGGGGTTACTACAGCCCCTCGGCCGTCGAGATCTTCACCTTCTTCGGCACCTTCGGCGTCTTCGGCGTCCTCTTCCTCCTCTTCATCCGCTTCCTCCCCATCATGCCGATGGCCGAGATCAAGGCGGTCATGCCGCAGGCCGACCCGCACGGCGGCCACGACAAGCACTAAGCCCAAACCACTTCAACGACCACGACCATGGCTGCTTCTCTCTACGGCCTGATCGCCCGCTTCGACACCGCGCCGGAAATCTACCACGCGGCAGAGCAAGTGCGCGACGCAGGCTACAAAAACTGGGACTGCATCACGCCGTTTCCCGTCCACGGCCTTGACGGCGCGATGGGCGTGAGGCGTTCGCACGTTCCCAAGTTCTCCCTTGTCGGCGGCATCACCGGTTTTTGCACCGGCATGTCGATGATCTGGTATATGAACGCCTACGACTACCCGCTCATCGTCGGCGGCAAGCCCTACTTCAGCCCGCTCTTCGCGTTCCCGGTGGCCTACGAGCTCACCATTCTCTTCACCGCCTTCGCGACCATCGCCGGCATGTTCATTCTGAATCTGCTGCCCCAGCACTACCACCCGGTCCTCAAGTCCAAGGAGATCGTGCGCGGCCTGGACGACGCCTTCTACGTCGTCATCGAGGCTCGCGATCCCCGCTTCGACCTAGCCCGCGCCCGCGCCTTGCTCACGCAGGCCGGAGCCAAGGAAATCTCCGAGCTGGAGGCCTAAGACCATGCGTTACGCTTATCTCGCCCTCCTCTTCGTCGTCGTCGCGGCCGTCTCCGTGCTCGGTTTCCGCGGCTCCGAGACC
>JAIXVY010000011.1 GCA_027482505.1 Opitutaceae bacterium
TCAGCTTCGCCACCAGCGCGCTGCTCAATTCCTCCTACACCGCCACGCTAACCATTCGAAACGCGAACGTGACCCAGACGCTTTCGATTTCAGCAACACTGGCACCGTTCAATCTCGTGACGCTTCAGGACGACCCGGCGCGTTCGCGAATGTATGGCGTCCATCAGAACGGCGACAATCAAGGCGCTGTCGTCGCCATCGACCCGCTCACCGGGCAAATCACGGGAACGGTCTCGGTCGGGAACCGCCCGGCCGACCTCGCCGTGCGCGCGGACGGACAGGAGTTGCTCGTTATATGCGGCGGCAGCAGAGAAATCTATGTCATAAATCCCGCCACCTTGACGGTCACCGGCAAGATCGCGCTCACCACCTACGACGTCTGGGGCGCAGGCATTCCGGCAGGCAAAATCGCTTACGGTCCGGCCGGCGTGATCTACTATGTGGACGGCGCTTGGGGGCCCGTTCTCCGCGTGCTCAAGCGCTCGACCGGTCAGGTGATTCAAACCCTCGTCAGCGACGGCACCAACTCCACTTCCAGCTACGGCTTCGGCGACATCGCGGTAAACGCCGCCCAAAACGCCCTCTACGCCTGGGTCCAGTATGGCTGGTCCGCCGGTTACGCGGGGTCCTACATCGTTCGTCACACCATAAACGCCGACGGCACCTTGACCTACGCCGGCAAAAACAACGCCTCCTATCCCGACTATAACCGCGATCCGCTGAACACTCCCACCTTGGTCAGCCAAGACGGCACAACCGTCGTGGCCAAGACGCTCGCGGTCGACGGCGCCGCCATCACCACCACCAAACGCACTTTTTCGGCCCCCATCTACTCGATGACGCCAAACGCGGAAATCGTCGGCACCGAGACGCAGATCATCGACATGACCACGGGCAACTCGCTCGCGAGCTTGCCCGCCTCCTCCACCATCCAGGCCATCACCTCGGACTACGCTCGCCTCGTCTATTTCAACGCCACCACCCGCCAGATCGGAACCGTAAATCTGATCCAGATCGGCGCCGACATTCTGGCCCGCAACCTGTCCCCGCTTGATGGCGCGGTTGTCACCGCCCCGTCCGAACTGCGCTGGTCGCCCGTTCCGGGCGTTGATCGTTATCAAGTGTATCTGGGGCTGTCGCGGGACGCTGTAAGCGCCGCCACAAACACCTCTCCGCTCTATTTGGGCGAGGTCCAAGGCTCCAGTCTCACACTCTCTCAAACCCTCCAGCCAGGCGTCGTCTATTATTGGCGCGTCGATCCGGTCACATCGGTCGAAACCACGAAGGGAGCCGTTCGTTCCTTCACCGTCGCGAGCATTTCCACCAGCGTCTCCAAAATCACCGGCGCCACGGTCAAGGGGCACAAAAACTTCCTGCGTCCCGTCGCGCTCGATTCGGCCGCCCCCGGCGTCGCGTGGTCCGCGTCCTCGCCGGCGTCCTGGATCAGCTTCGCCAACGTCTCCGGCACGACGCCCGCCACGCTCCAGGTCCGACTCGATGCCTCCGCGCTCGCCGCCGGAGTTTACACCTCGAAGGTCGTGGTCACCACGCCAGACGGTCCGGTCGAGCTGCCGGTCGAGTTTACGGTGGATTCCCTCACCGTCACCGCTCTCCGCTCACGCCCCGGCACCACGTTCGCCTACGCGATCAGCGAAGCCGCGGCAGGCAGCACCACCCTGCGCGCTTACCTCTTGGAGTTGGACGCGCTGCAAAAGACCATCACCCGCGCCGTGGCCGTGGGCCGCGGCGTCACCGATTTCGCGATCCACGAGGCCGACCAGCGCGTCTACGTGACCAATTGGGACAGCGGCGCGCTTCTCGCCGTCTCCCTCGGCGCATTCACCGTTGACCGCACCTACGCCTTCAGTCTCCCCGGCTCCTTCAGCAACGACGTCTATCGCGTCTCCCCAGCAGGAGCGGGACGGGTGATCTTCGAAGCAGAGGATCAATGGATCAACATTGGCATCCTCAACACCGTCACCGGCACGCTGACTGTAAACGGCGGTGGACGCGAGGGCGGTGGAGCCACCGACCCCACCGGCCGCTACTACTATCATGGCGAAAACAACATCTCCACGGCCGGCCTCGTGAAATTCGACACCATAGGAAACACTTTCCAACAGCTCGCCAAAAGCTCCGTGTCGGGACTGAGTTACTACGGGTCTCGCACCGTCGTGGCGTCCGAAAACGGCAACCGCATCTTCTACAACGGCCTCGTTTTCTCTCCCGACCTCGCGTTGGAATGGAACTCCGGCGCCGCCATCTACTCGGCCTCCGCCGACGGCCGCTACGCTTTCTCCGATAACGCCGTCTTCGACATTCAGGCCCAGCGCAAGATAGGCAACCTGCCGCTTACCAGCGCCATCAGCGCCTACAACTCAGCCACCGGCCGCCTCGTGCTTCCCCAGGCGGACGGCTTTTTGTTCTACAGCTTGGCGGAGTCCGGCCTCACCGGCTCCGGCACCACGCCGGAAAGGGACGCCCTCGTCTCCTCGCCCGAGCTGCTCGCCTGGCCCGCCATGCCCGCAGCCACCGCGTATCGCGTTTATCTCGGCACCTCGCTCGACGCCGTCACCGCCGCCACTCCCGCATCCCCCGAGTATCTCGGACAGGTCACGAACCCCTACCTTGCGTTGGCCAATCTTCTCGCTCCCGGCCTTACCTACTATTGGCGCATCGACTACGTCGTGGGCTCGGCCTTCGCGAGCGGTCCGGTCCAGTCTTTCCGGGTCGTAACCGTCGCGCCCAGCCCGGCTCGCTTTGATATCGGCACGGTTCAGGGCGACATCACCCGCCCGATCTCGATCGCCCTCTCATCGTCGATCAACGGCGAGGCATGGTCGGCGGTTGCATCCGCCCCTTGGATACAGCTCGTGACGACTTCCGGCGTCACCCCGGCCACTCTTCGCGCAAACCTGGCCATCTCCAGCCTTCCGGCGGGCGCCAGCCAGGGCCAAATCACCGTCACTTACGGAACCGAGACCACCGTCATCCCCGTGGCAGTGACCCTCGATCCGCTCACGATCAAATACCTCGAAAGCGCGACCGACTCGGCCCTCGTTTACGCCATCAGCGAGACCACCACCACAGACGGTGCCTCCCGCGCCTATTTGCTCGAAATCGACAGCACACTGGAAACCATCACCGACGTGGTCCGCGTCGGCACCGGCGTCACCGACCTCACTATCCACAAGGGCGACAACCGCGTCTATGTCACCAACTGGAGGCTCGGCCGCCTCTACGCCGTGAACCGGGATACCTTTACGGTGGATCGCATTTACGAAGTCCCGCCCTTCGCCGGCGTGGGCTACAGCGACAGCGACGTTTACGTCACCTCTGCCGGCGGCCCCGGCCGTTTGATCGTCGAGGCCCAGGACCAGTGGATCGATGTCTCCATTTTCAATACCGTCTCCGGCCAGGTGATCTCGACCATCAACGAACGCCAGGGAGGCGGCGCCCACGATCCCTCCGGCCGCTACTACTACCACGGAGACGACAACAGCTCCGGCGCCGAGATCACCAAATACGACACCATCGGCGACACCTTCGCGTCCCTCGCCACGATACGCGTGAGCAGCGCCAGCTACTATGGCTCCCGCGTCGTCACCGTATCCGCCGACGGCTCCCGCGTTTTCTGGAACGGCACCGTCTTCGACGCCAACCTCTCCTCGCTCTGGACGGTCGGGCAGCACATCTACTCCACCACGCCCAACGGACGCTTCGCCCTCGGCGAAACCGCGATCTATGACACGATCGCCATGCAGGCCGTCCTAGGCATGCCCGTCTCCACCAAGGTCAGCGCCTACAACGCCACCAGCGACAAGATCGTTGTTCAAACCACCCAGGGACTGGGGTTCTATCCGCTCGCCAACGGCGCCACCCTACCCGCGCCCGTCCTGCGCGCCGACTCGCAGACTTCCTCCACGGTGGCCCTCTCCTGGACGGAGCGCTCACTCGAAACCGGCTTCACCCTCCAGCGACGCCTTGCCGGCGCCACCGCCTGGACCGACGTCTCCGCCACCCTGGCCCAAAACAGCACGACCACCACGGTCGGCGGACTCGCCGGAGCCACCGCCTACGAGTTCCGACTCAAGGCCAACGCCGCCCTCGCCTCCTCGGACTGGAGCAACCTCGTCTCCGCCACCACCCTCGCGGCCCCGCTGCCAATCCCCTCAGCCAGCATCTCCGCCGCGACCACCTCCACGCTGACGCTCGCATGGGCACTTGCCGGCGCCGGCTTCGACCAGATCGTGATCGAGCGTGCCTCCGGCGTGGGCCCATGGATCGAGTTGACCCGCCTCGGCGCGGCGACTCGGCAGTTCACGGATACCGGCCTGAGTTCTGGCGCCACCTACCTTTATCGGCTCAAAACCGTCTCCGCGACCGCGTCCTCGGCTTACTCCACGACCATCCAAGGCACCACCTACGTGCCCGTGGCCGCCACCGCCCCCGCGCTTTTCACCGCCCAGGCTTACTCCGTCGGCTCGATCCGCCTCACCTGGGTCGCCCACCCCTCCGCCGCCGGACATCGCATCGAACGACGGATCGACGGAAGCGACACCTGGACCCAGGTCGCGGACATCGCCGCGGGAACGAACGCGCGCGTCGACACCGGCCTGACCAACAACGTCCTCTACTGGTATCGTATCACCGCCTACAATGACACATCGGCGGCCTCGTCCCTGCCCACAGCCTCGGCGCTCGCGTCCACCTACGCGGTCCGGCTCGCGGACGAGTTCACCGGCGCCTACTCGACCGTCGGCTGGCAGAGCGTCACCGGAGGTGCCGTGGAAAACGGCACGCCCGGCTTCGGTGGCTCCGAGGTGTTGCGCTTCTCCCTGAGCACCGCCCGCGTCGCCGCCACCATCCCTCTCGATTTGTCCGCAGGCGGACGCATTTTGTTCAAGTTCCGCGCCGGCAACACGCCCGTCGATGGCGCGACCCACTGGGAAAACGCGGACACGGGCGAAAACGTCGCCCTGGAATACTCCGCCAATGGAGGCGCCTGGGTTCCGATGCAAACCATCATGGCCTCCTACCCCAACGCGTCGTCGTGGGGCGAATACGTCGTCGAGATACCCCTCGCCGCCCAGACCGCCTCGACTGCTCTGCGCTGGCGCCAGCTGACCCACAGCGGAACCGACTTTGACACCTGGGCCCTGGATAGCGTGCTCGTCCAGACGCTGCTCACGCCTCCCTCCCCCCCCGCTTCGCTCGCCACATCGAGCGTCGGCGACACCCAGATCGCGCTGACCTGGTCCGCCGGGGCGGGCGCGGCGAACTACCTGATCGAGCGCTCCCTCGATGGCGCGAACTGGACCTCCATCGCCTCCCCCGAGGCCGCCTCGCTAAGCTACTCCGACACCGGCGCGATGCCCGGAACCTGGTATGCCTATCGCGTCAGGTCCGCCAACGCCGCCGGCACCTCGGTCGCATCTCCGGTCTCTTGGTCAAAGACCTTCACCCAACTGGAGCATTGGACGCTTTCGCAATACGGCACCCTCGCGCCCATACCCGCCGCCAGCCTGATGGCCGCGGGCGCCGACAACCGCACCAACCTCGAGAAATTCGCCTTGGGTCTGCCCGCGTCGCAGCCCGCGCCGCTCCACGCCGCCGGCACGAACCTGCCCGGCCTGCCTGCCGTCTGGGTCGATTCCGCCAGCGGCCGTCTTCGCATCGAGTTCCTCCGCAGGAAGGCGTCCGGCCGCCCGGGCATCACCTACGACGTCCAGTTCTCCTCCAACCTGGTCGATTGGACCTCGATCAACCACATCATCGAGCTGACCTCGGTGAGCACGACCTGGGAACGCGTCGCCTTGGAAGATTCGGTTCCGGTCGCCGGCCCCCGCTTCGTCCGGATCAAGGTCAACGTCGAATAGCTCTCGACCACTCCGGCGAGGAACGCGGCCGAGATACATCGCCGAACAAGGGAGCGTCACCCAGGCGCGCCCGGTCTTCGTCGACGAGCCCTCGGCCAGGACAAACATAACGCGTTCACGCGGCCCGCTCCTCCGCAAAACGCGGCACCTCCGCCTCATCCACCAGCGGCGGCGCATGGATTTGTCGCGCGTTCATTTTGCCTCCGCCCCGGTCCCCTTCCGGCCGACCCTTTTACCGTCCATCAGCCCCTTGGCTCGATCTTTGCGCTCCTTGCGTTCTCTCGCGGCCAATCCTCGTTTGAACTTCCGCCCCTCCGTCGCTCCGTCCCTCCGCTCATCCGTCGCTCCCCGCTCCCATCTCCCTGCTCCACGCTCCCCGCCCCCGCTCATCCGCCCGTGCTCCAGGCCCTCCTCATCGACTACAACGGCTTCTTCGCCTCCTGCGA
>JAIXVY010000267.1 GCA_027482505.1 Opitutaceae bacterium
CGCCTCGACGACCCCGCGGCCGCCGCGCGCCTGATGCGCGACGCGATCCGCGACGGCGAATACGAACGACGCCTGCCCGCCATCCGCGCGGCCCGTCGCCTGGTCCTCGAGCGCTACGGCCTGTTCCCCACGCTGAGCGACATCGTCGCCCGCCGCCACGACGCCCTGGCCGGCGCCCCCTCGCGGGCGCACGAGGTCGTGCTCAGCCGCCGCGCCTGGCGCGGCTCGCGCCCCTCGCGCGCCTTGTCCTACGCGCTGGAAAGCGCCGTCTGCGCGGCCCGCCGTCGCTTCCCGTCGCTTCGCCCCGACTGAAGCCGCTCAGGCCGCGGCGCCGCCGAAGGCCTCGTCGGGCAGATTCGTGAAGTAATGGTCGCCCATGCTCGCCACCAGCCGGTAGCCCAGCGCGGCCATCGCCTCCTTGAGACGCGGCAGATTCTCCGGACCCGACTCGATCTGGAGGTAGCAACGGTTGCCGGAAAGGAAACCCTTCGCGCCCTCCACCACGGAGAGTTCGTGCCCTTCCACGTCGATTTTCACCGCGACGGTCAGGCCGCGCGCGTCGAGCACGTCGTCCAGCCGGCGCACCGAGATGCGAACCCCGCCAGATTCCGACACGCGGCTGAAGGCGCGGTGCTCGTGCTCGTCCGAGGCGGCGAAGCCAACCGTGCCCTCGTGATTGGAAAGGCCGTGCGGATGCACGACCACCGCGGAGGAGAGGCGGTTAAGAAAGAGATTGGCGTGGAGCTGGCCCAGGTTCGCCGGATCGGGCTCGAACGCGTGCGCCGCCATGCCGGGCACGCGCGCGGTGGCGAGCACGGTGTAGAGCGCGGCGTGGGCGCCGATGTCCAGGAACATCTGCGGCTTCAGTCGCTCCACCTTGCCCATGAAGTAGAGGATGCGCTCGTGCTCGAACAGCTCCAGCGCCAGCTTCTTGTCGATGGGATGGCGCCAGTCCAAAAGGAAGCGGCGCCCGTAGGCCTCGCCCACCGAGTAGCCCCCGTGGAGGGCCAGGTGATAGCGTTTCAGGAAACTGGCGGTGAGCTTGCGAAAAAAACGAGGCATGCGAGGAAGCGGGAAAAGGGGAAACTGCGGCGGATAGTTTCGCCGACTAAGCAGGAGCGACGGGCGCAAAACAACGCCGATTTCCGCCCCGCCTACGAGCCGGGCGAGCCCGCGCCAGCGGGCCACCGTGAGGCAAGTTCGGCCGCCAGCCGGACTTGGTCAAAAGAGCCGTCCTCCGGACGCAGCTCGATCCAGCCGCGCTGAAAGACCCGGTGCCGCGGATCGGCCAGCCGCACGCCGTCGCCGAGCATGGCGGCCACGTGGCTGAAATCGCTGTTCGCCATCAGCAGCACGTCGGCGTCGGCGAGGGCGCGAAAGGTGTCGAGCGCGGGTGTGTTAAGGCAAAACTCCCGGCCCGGCCCGCGCAGTTCGGAAAAGTCCGCCTCGACGCCTTGGGAAAAAATCCGCACGCGCGCGGGCAGGCCGGCGGCGGCCAGCGAGGCCTCCACCGCGCCGAGCGTCGCGCCGACGGCGGCGTTGCGGGTGAAGCGATGACCCGTGTCGGCGTCGCCCTGGCGCACGTCGCCGCGGCGCACGTGAGCGCAGACCTCCAAACGCGCGCCCGGGACGCGCGGTCCGGCGGCGGCGCGATATTTTTCCCGCAAGACGGGCAGCACCGCGTCTCCGGCGGCGGGGCAAAGACTCCAAAAGGTGTGGTAATGCCGAACCACCAGCAGGCGGTCCTCTTTCCAGAGCCTAGGATCGCTGGCGTAGGTCTCCAGATCGACGCGCGGAAACGGGCAGTCGGCCGCCAAAGGCTCGCCCCGCCCCAGGCCGAGAAGCGTTTCCCAGGCCGAAAGCCATTCGGGCAAAGGCAGCTCGGCGTGGGCCAGGGTCTCGAACGGGGTGTGCGCGTAGGTGAGGCCGAAGGCCCGCGCGAAAACCAGGGCCGAGATGCGCGCTATCGCCTGCGCACCCGCCCCGTCGCGCTTGCCCGCGGCGGTCACGTGCAGACGGCCGGTGATTTTCCCGCGCTCCAGCGCGCGGATCACCCTCATCAAAAAATAGCTGCGGTGCCGCTCGCACGAGAGGCCGAGCAACCGTTTGAGCCCCACGGCCGCGGCGTAGCCGTGGTAGAGCGGAACGGGAACGACGGAGGCGGCCATGCTGCGGCGGGAAAAACTTCGGGCGACGCGCCGACTCAGGCGCGGTGATACTTCTTCGGACGGCGCGCCGGCGGCACGGCGTTGCGCGTGTCCACGAGCGGGATCGTGAACGCGGAAAAGTCGAAGGTCTTGTAGGCGTCGTGCCCGGTGGAGAGCAGGATAAGGTCGAAGTCGGGCGTGATCGCCGCGACCGAGCGCCGTCCCGCGTATTCGGCATGCTCGCGGGTGAGCGGCACCACCGGCACGAAGGGATCGTGATACTCCACCTTGGCGCCGAGCGCCTCCAGCTTGTGGATGAGCTTGTAGGTCGGCGATTCGCGGTCGTCGTCGACGTTGGCCTTGTAGGCCAGGCCGAGGATGAGCACACGCGCGCCCTTCACCGACTTGCCGTCCTCGTTGAGCGCCTCGAAGCAGACTTTCACCACGTGGTCGGGCATGGCGGTGTTGATCTCGCCCGCGAGCTCGATGAAGCGCGTGTGCTGGCCGAACTCGCGCGCCTTCCACGTGAGGTAGAAGGGATCGATCGGGATGCAGTGCCCGCCGAGGCCGGGGCCGGGGTAGAATGGCATGTAGCCGAAAGGCTTTGTCTTGGCCGCCTCGACCACCTCCCAGATGTCGATGCCCATGGCGCCGTAGACGAGCTTCAGCTCGTTCACCAAGGCGATGTTCACCGAGCGAAAGATGTTTTCCAGCAGCTTGGTCGCCTCCGCGGTCCGACACGAGCTGACCGGCACGAGCTTCTCGATCGCGCGCCCGTAGAGCGCCAGCGCCTTCTCCAGACAGGCGGGCGTGTAGCCGCCGACCACCTTCGGGATGCGGGCCACCTTGCTGTCGGGATTGCCCGGGTCCTCGCGCTCGGGGGAAAACGCCAGGTGGAAGTCGACGCCGGCCTTCAGCCCGGAGCCCGCCTCCAGCACCTCGCGCAACTCGCCGTCCGTCGTGCCCGGATAGGTGGTGGACTCGAGCACCACGAGCACGCCCTTGCGCAGGTGCGGCGCGAGGGCGCGGCCGGTGTCGAGCACGTAGCTCAGGTCCGGCTCGCGAAAGGTGTTCAAGGGCGTGGGAACGCAGAGCACGACCGCCTCGACCTCGGCGGCGCGGGCGAAATCGGTGCTGGCCTCCAGCCGGCCCGCCGCGCGCTGCTCCGCCACCGCCTCGGCCGCGATGTGCTTGATGTAGCTTCGGCCGGCGTTGATCGCCTCGGTCTTCTTCGAATCGATGTCGAGCCCGAGCACGCGGCAACCCGAGCGGGCGAATTGCAACGAAAGGGGCAGGCCCACGTAGCCTAGACCGACGATGGCGAGGGAGTTCATGAAGCCGGCAAGCGCAACCACACCCGCGCCCGGCTTCAAGCGCGGGCTTTTGCCGCCTCACCCCTCCCCGCCCGGCGCCGCCAGCAGGTCGCGATAGACCGCCTCGGTGCCCGAACACATCGCCTCCAGCGTGTAGGCCGCGGGAATCGCCCCCGGTTCGGGCCGCTCGGCCAGCACGCGCCGGGTCGCGGCCAGCAAGCCGTCCGCGTCGCCCAGCCGCACGCAGCCAGAGGGGAAAAGGCCGCGCAGCTGCTCGCCCACGCCGCCGTGGTCGTAGCCCACGAAACGCCGGCCTAGCGCCAGCGCCTCCACCACGGTGCGGCCGAAAGACTCGGGCTGCTGCGAAAGGGACAGCACCACGTCGCTCACCGCCATGATCTCGCGCAAATCGCCGCGGTGGCCGAGGAATTTCACCTCGTCGGCCACGCCCAGCTCCGCCGCCCGCGCGCCCAGTTCGGCGAGATAGGCGCGTTTTTTCGGATGCGTGTCGCCGACCACCAGGCCGCGCGCGGCCACGCCCGCGGCCTTCAAGCCCGCCACCAGCCGGAAGAAATCCTCGTGCCCCTTCAGCCGCGTGATTCGCCCCGGCAGCAAGAGCACCGCCTTGCCGTCCAGATCCGGATGCTCCGCGCGCCAGCGCGCCAGCCATTCGGCGTCGGGCGCGAAGCCGCGCGGATAACGCGCCAGCTCCACGCCGCGCGGCACCACGCGGATGCGGTCCGCCGGCACGCGCGGGAAATTCGCGAGCACGTAATCCTTTATGCACTCCGACACCGCGATCACCCGCTCCCCGCGGGTCATGATGCCGGAGTAGGCGTTCACCGAATAAAAGCCATGCACCGTGCTCACCAGCCGCGGACGCTCCGCCGGCGCCAGTTTTCTCAAGGCCAGCCACGCCACCCAGCCCGGCACGCGCGAGCGGATGTGCACGATGTCGGGCCGCTCCTCCGCGATCAGGCGGCGCAGCGGCCGCACCTGTAGCAGCGTGCCCAGCCGCTTCCGGTGCACCGGCAAAGCGCGGTGCCGCGCGCCGCTTTTTTCCAGCGCCTCGACCAGCCTGCCGCCGTTGGAGACGACGAGCGCCTCGTGCCCGCCGCGCACCAGATGCGCCGCGATTTCCAGCGTGCCGCGTTCGACGCCGCCGGCGTTCAGCTCGGGCAGGATTTGCAGGATCTTCATCGGGAAAACGCGGACGCGAACCAGCGCGCGAGAATCAGGTCCGCGCATCGGCCCGCCTCGTGAAAACGCTCCGCGGGAACGTCCGGCGCGCGCGGAAACTCCGCCGCCAGCCCCGCCGCGATCAGGCCTCGCACCGCCCGCGCCGGCCGGCCGCCATCTCCGCCATCCGCCGCCGGCACGGGCAGCACGCCCGTCGCGGCCCCGGCCGTCAGGGCCTCGTGCACCATCGAGACGCTGTCCTCCGTCACCCAGACCACGGCGGCTCGCGCCAGCTCTCCGGCCAGCCAGCCCGGCCCGGTCTCTTGATGCGGCACCTTGCCCGCGCGCGCACCGGCCGGCAGGGCGAGCGACCGCAAAAAAACCTCCGGCGTGCGCCGCGAATCGGCCACCGTCCACTCCAGGTCCGGACGCATCGCCACCGCCTGCGCGATCATGGGCCCGAGCGCGGCCGCGTCCCATCCGTGGTGTTTCGACGGACCGCCGATCAACACCAGGCCTCGCGCCTCTTTTTCGGGCAGCGCCTCGGACACGCGGTTCAAGGCTCCGCGCGTGAGCACGCGCCGGGCGGTGTCCGCCGCGCCGTCGGGCGCGTCGTGCCGCGGCATCAGCACGAGATCGAAACATGCCGCCGGCAGGCTCGGCTTCATGATGACCACCGAGCGCGCCGCCAGTCGCCGCGCAGCCCACCAAAGGGGCAGATGGGTCCGATGTCCGGCCGAGATCACGATATCCGGACGCTCGTCGCCGGACGCGATAGCCGCCGCCTGCCGCATCCGTCGCCACACCGGCGCGCGCGGATCCATTTTCACCACCTCGTGCGCCGCGCCCGTGCGCCGCGCCAGGGCAAGGGCGAGACCCACGCTTTGATTTTCATGGCCGGGGCGACCGTCGGAGAGCACGCGAATGCGCCGCGGCCCGGAGTTGTTGGTGGCGTTCATCAGGGCGCCTCCTCCACCGCGTCCGCCCAGCCCAGGCCAAACTCCTTGCAAGCCATGCGCAGGCCGGCCGGCGCGGCTCGCGTTCCCACGACAAATTCCAAAGGCTGCCCGCGCGCCTCGTCCACCCGGCGGAGAAAGGCCGCATAGCTTTCACCCGCCTGACGATGCGTCTCGACCGAGGCGAAACCGTCCGGCGCAGGCGCGTTTTCGGCCAGCGCGAGCTCGTAGTCCACGTCCGCCGGGCGGGCCTCCGGAGCTTTCGGCACGCCTCCGCCGGCGGAAACCCACAGCAACGCGCGACGCAGCTTGCCCGGGGTAACATCGCCCGCGCGCGCCGGTTTGCCTGGAAGCAGGTGAGGCTCTCGGCGGCGAATTTTCCACCGGTCCTGCAACCAAAACACATCCGCCGGGCTCACGCGCACCATGCGCTCCAGCAGGCGCATCACGCCCGCCGTGGTCGGCTCGCCGGGCTCCGCGGCGTGAAAGCCCAGCTCCCAGCGCCCGGCCCCGACCGTGCGCAGCGACACGCCCACGATCGCCGCGCCCGTGCGCCGCGCCAGGATGGCCGGGATCGGCGTGCAACTGGTCAGACGGCCGAAAAACGGCACCAACTCCCCGATGATTCCCGCGCGCTGATCCGCCAGCACCCCGAGCACCCCGCCGCGCCGCACGAAGCCCGCCATGCCGAGCGGATTGTCGTCCTTGGAAAAAAGCCCCACGCCGCGCCGTGCCCGCGTCGCCGCCACCCGCGCGTTCATCAAAGGATTGTTCAGCGGACGATAGACCGTGGCGCCCGCCACCCCGGGCGGCAGCAGCTTGGGAAACCACTGCGCCAGCGCCTCCCAGTTGCCCATGTGCGCGAGCACGATCACCACGCCCTTGTTGCGCGCGAGCGCCTCGCGATACACGTGCTCGTCGCGCACCGTGATGGCCCGCGCCAGAGAACGCTCCCCCATGTCGCCGGTGCGCAGCGAGCACAGCAGGTTGGCCCCGGTTCGCCTAAACACCTCCGCGGTCAGCGCGCGCAGCTCGGCCGGGGTTTTCTCGTCGGCGAAGGCGATGCGCAGGTTGCGCGCGACCACCCGCCGCCGCTTCGGCAGCACCAGGCAGGCCACGCCTCCGGCCACACGCCCCGCCGCCGCCACCCAAGGCAGGGGCAGAAGTCCGAGAAACGCCTCCATCACCACGAAGCCCGCCACCTCCAGGCGCCACTTCAACCGGCGCGACGGAGTCGGTCGGATCAAATCCCGCGCATACTCCGTCGACGCGACGACGGGAGCGGGGGATTCGGGCGCGGAGGACGACATGGAGCGGGCGGGTTGGAGACGATAAAACCGCCACGCTTGGGCGACCCCGCGCCCTCCGCAAGCCCCGGCGCGCGCCTACGGCTTGCGCCCGCGCCGCCCTGCCCGCTTTCTCCACACTCAACTCAAGCTCCGCTCCCCGCTCCACGCTCCACGCTCCCTGCTCCTAGCTTC
>JAIXVY010000420.1 GCA_027482505.1 Opitutaceae bacterium
ACCTTGCCGCGGTAGGCGGCCAGATCGACGACCGTGCCGTCGGTCGCGGTCTCCTTGAAAGGGGCGAACTCCTTGCCCACCGCGGTGACGGCCTCGGCGACGGCGGCTTTTTCCATCTGCTCGATCATCGCCGGCAGCTCCGAGGCGGCGCGCGTGCCGGGGAAGTCCGCGACGACCTGCTTGAAAAGCGCGACGGCGGTGGCGGTGTCCTCGAAGACCTGCGCGTAAAGCATGGCCTTCATCACCGGGATCATGGCCGCCGCGTCGGTTTTTTCCGACGCGTGTTTCGCCGCGAGATCGTCGAAGGCCTTGAGCTCGGCCGCGAGCGCGGCGGGCGTGGTTTGCCCGGCCTGCAGCTTGGTTTTCACCTGCTCCAGCAGGGCTTCGAGTTCCCCCTGGATCGCATCGTCCGCGGAAGCGGGGGCGGGCGCGGCGGTTTCGGAGGCGGGCGCGGTAGGTTGCGCGATAGCGGTGACAGGCAGGGACGCGACAAGCGCGGCGGCGACGCGGGCGAGTGGGCGGATATGCATGGGAGATGGGAGGCGGACGGCTCTGCGCCGCGCCCAAAAGGGGACCGCGGGCGCGGTGTAAAGTAACGCGAAAAAACCGACCCGTTTTCCGGGGTCAGGCTGCGGCGCCGGACTTGACGCCCAAGAGGGCGAGGGCTTGCCGCAGGCAGTCGAGCAACACGGCGGGCGCGTGGGCGTTTTGCTCGCCGTGGTTTTCGACCGCGTTGGACGCGCCCTTGATGGCGAGGAAACGCAGGCCGGGCCGCTCGGGGATAAGGCGGCAGAGCGCGTAAAACTGGCCGACCTCCATGTCCACGAGATCGACGAAGGCGGAGAGACGTTCGAAATCGCCCCGCAGGGCGGGAAGGCGATGGCGGTAGTCGCCCGGGTGGCGCGCGGGCGCGAAGCCGTAGTAGAAATCCGACGACACAATGCTGGCCGTCGGGCCGTCGGCCGGCAGATCAGGCCAATCGGGGCGCAGCGGCTGGGCGACGACCTCCCGATCCAGCCCCGTGCCGGCCAGCCAGGCCTCCGAGACGGCGTGGGCCGCGCCCTTGGGCAGCCGGCGCGGTCCGAGCGCGCCGGCGGTGCCGACCAGCAGGATGCGCTGAATCGGCGCGGTGTGTAGAATCTCGTTTAAAATCGGTTCGACCGAGCCCGTTCCGATGGGCGCGAGGACGACGGTGAGCGTAGGAAAAGTCCATGCGGTGAAGCCGCGAAAATCCGGCGCCGCCGGATCCGCCGGCAGGCCGACGACGCGCAGCGCCTCGACAAAGGCGCCCTTGTCCTCGCCGCAGCAGAGGATGACGTCGGGGCGAAGTTGGCCGGCGACAAGCCTGGCGTTAGGCGTGGGCTCGGGGGCGGGCGACGAGACGAGCGACATGGTAGGCAGGGATGCGGGGAATCCGTTCTAGGCAACCGCAAAGCAGGACGCCTGCCCGCGCGAAGCGCGCGGCCGGGGTGTTTCAGTCCAGGCCCGGCAACTGCACCATGACGGGTTCCTTCACCTGCCCCAGTTCGGCGTGGGTCTTCAGCCGCACGATCATCATCTCGCTGAGGACGTGGCCCGCGCTGATGAAAACGGCTCCGGAACGGGAAACAATGTCCGAGACCACGACCAGGCCCGCCACAAGCTCGGAAACGGGCAGGGAAAGCACCGGGCGATCGGCCCCTATGGGCTGGACGAGAAAATTTGGGAAACACTCGAAGCAGCGCCGCAGCAATTCCGGGTCGTGCGCGCCCTCTCGCATGCGCATCGCCTCGTAGGCGGCCTGTTTCACGACCCCGTCGGATTCCAGCTCCAGGCGGTCGCCCAGGATGCGCAGCATGCGCGCGCCCAGCGGCAGGGCTTCGCCCGCCACGCCATCGCCCGGATTGCCGCCGCCGTCGTAGCGCTGCCGCTGGTAGAGGACGATGCGCGCCACTTCCTGCAGGCGGGGGATGTTGACGAGCAGGTCGTGCCCGATGCGCGGGATGCGCCGGGCGACGGCGCGCTCCTCCGGCCCGAGCTCGAGGCGCGCGGCGATTTTGCGGGTCAGCGCGGGATGGATGGCGGCGCAGCCTATGCCGGAGAGCAGCGCGGCCATTTCGATTTCCCACGCCTCGGGCGCGCCGATGCGGGCGCAGAACACGCGCGCCGAGTCCCGCAGCCGGCGGCCGTGGCCGAGCGCGTCCGGGGCCACCGCGCCGAGGATTTCGGCCATGAGTCGCACGCCGCCGGAGAGCGTGCCCTCCAGCAGTTCGCGTTCGCGGGCGAGAAACTGGTGGCGCTGGAGGGCGCTATGGATCGCCTCCTGAAGCACCTCGGTGGGGCAGGGTTTGTTGAGAAAACGGAAAATCTGGCCGCGGTTCACTGCGTCGACCGCGGTCTGCTGGTCGGCGTTGCCCGTGAGCATGATGCGGACGGTGTCGGGCGAGAGCTCGCGCACGCGCTCGAGCAGCTCGATGCCGTCCATGAGCGGCATGCGCATGTCCGCGACGACGACGGCGTAGGGGCCGCCGGTTTTTATCATCTCCAGCGCCTCGGCGCCGCCGGGCGCGACGTCGAATTGGAAGACGCGTCGCAGCGTCCGCTGGAACGCGGCGAGGAGATGCGCGTCGTCGTCGACGAAGAGAATGCGGTTTTCTGGCGCGGGCATGGGTTGAAATCAGGGCGGCGCGACGCGCTCCAGCCAGCCGAGGCGGGCGGGCTCGAAAGGCGGCCAGGTGGCGGGCGCGGGCGGAGGCGGCGGCTCGGGCTCGACCGGCGGCGAGGGCGGGGGCACGAGGGGCAGCCAGAGCCGGAAGGTGGTTCCACGGCCCTCTTCGGTGAGGAAGTCCACGCGCCCGCGGTGCTTTTGCACGATGATCTGCTGGACGATGGCCAGCCCCTGCCCGGGGCCGCGGCCCACTGCCTTGGTGGTGAAAAACGGCGCGAAAACGCGGTCGCGCACGTCGGCGGGGATGCCC
>JAIXVY010000430.1 GCA_027482505.1 Opitutaceae bacterium
AGGTGGGATCATAGACGGACTCGCCGGGCTGCACGTCGAGCATCTCGGTCATGAGGTGGACGACGGTGCGGTTGGTGTAGAACTCGGCGGCGGTGTGGCCGGAGTCGTCGGCGAACTTTTTGATGAGGTATTCGTAGCCCTGGCCGAGCTCGTCCTCGGGAAGGTTGGCGACGGTGAGCTCGAGGGTGGAGAAGTGCTCGACGAGGTCGCGGAGCATGGCGTCGGAGAGGCGGTCCTTGTTGGTCCACTGGGCGTCGCCGAAGATGCCGAAGAGTTTCTTGGGGTTGGCGGTCTCGATGGCGCGCATGGCCTGCTGGAGGGCGCGGCCGACGTCGCGGTTGACCTTGCGCAGCTCGCGCCAATGGGCGTCGGCGGGGATCTGGAAGCGGTGGTTCTCGGGGTAGAGGGCAAAGTCCTGGTCGCCGCCGGAGTCGCGCAGGGCGGAGAGGGTCTCCTCGTCGAAGACGTCGCAGACGCGTTTGAAGAAGAGGAGGGGGAAGATGAACTGTTTGTAGTCGCCCGCGTCGATGGTGCCGCGGAGGAGGACGGCGGCGCCCCAGAGGTAGGACTCGAGCTGTTGCTGGGAGATGCGGGTCATGGAGCGGGCGCTAAATTCAGAAGGATTTTCAGATCGACCCACCGTGCGGGAACGTCTGTCCGGAGGCGGGAGTCGATGTAGAGGACAAACTCGCCGATCACGTCCGGTTCGAGGGTGAGCTTGTCCAGACGGGTGATCACGTCGCCAAGGATGTGCTCGGCGCTCTCGATCAAGGAGCCGGGAACCAGTGCCGATAGCGAGTCGTGGGGGCGCAGCAGGGAACGGCCTTGGCTGGCGACAACCTCTTTCCAGCGGATCGGGTCCTGCGATTTTGTTTTGAGCAGGACGACCAAGAGAATCCCGAGATCGGCGTCGTGGAAGTGGGGATAGGCTGCGGCGCCGCCTAGGCGCGAGAACCAGTCACCAAGGTCACATAGGGCGGTCCAAATGGCGTGCTGGGCTTCGTTATTCATCAACGAGCAGCCCCTCGCGTTTCAGGAGTTTCACCAAGCGGTCTTCCGCCGCGAAGGCAGCGTCGGCGCTCTCACGCAAGCGCTGCATCGCTTCTTCTACGGTGAGCACTTCGCTTGTGCACTTCGGTTCGACGTAGCGAGGGATGTTGAGGTTGTGGTCGTTGGCGGCAATCTCGTCGAGAGTGACTACGCGGGCGATGCCCTCCACATCGGTGTAGTCGCGCACCCAGCCGTGGATGCGGGCGACGTGTTCGGGGAGGAGCTCGTTTTGGGCGCGGCCGGTTTTGAACTCCCGCGAGGCGTCGACGATGAGGACCTTGTTTTTGCGGGCCTTTGTTTTTTGCGCGCGGAAGACGAGGATGCAGGCGGCGAGACCAGTGCCGTAGAAGAGGGTCGGGCCGAGACCGATGACGGCATCCAGCAGATCCATGCCGAGGATTTTTTCGCGGATCTCGCCTTCCTTGCCCATGCGGAATAGCGCGCCGTGCGGGAGGACGACGGCCATGCGGCCGGTCTTGGGAGCCATGGATTTGATCATGTGCTGGACCCAGGCGAAGTCGCCGCTCTTGCCGGGCGGCATGCCGGCGAAGTTGCGGCCGTAGGGATCGCTGGACCAGACCTCGTCGCCCCACTTCTCGAGCGAGAAGGGCGGGTTCGCGATGACGCAGTCGAAGGTGGCGAGGTTGTCGCCGGAGAAGAAGGCGGGATTACGGAGGGTGTCGCCGCGGACGATCTGGAAGTCGGCGGCGCCGTGGAGGAAGAGATTCATCCGCGCGATGGCGGAGGTGGTGAGATTTTTCTCCTGCCCGTAGAGTTTACCCCAGAGCGTGCGGACATCGCCGCGCGTCTCCTGCACGTGATGGATCGCCTCCAAGAGCATGCCGCCGGTGCCGCAGGCGGGGTCGTAGATGGACTCGCCCTCGCGGGGGTCCAGGATGTTGACCATGAGCCGGACGACGGAGCGCGGGGTGTAGAACTCTCCGGCTTTCTTGTTGGTGGCGTCGGCGAACTTCTTGATGAGGTATTCGTAGGACTGGCCGAGCACGTCGGTCTTGGCGGCGGAGTTGCCAAGAGAGAGTTGCGAGAAGTGCTCGATGAGGTCGCGCAGGAGGGAATCGGAGAGGCGGTCCTTGTTGGTCCACTGGGCGTCGCCGAAGATGCCGTAGAGGGTGTGCGGGTTGGCCTGCTCGATGCCGCGGAGGGCGTTTTGCAAGGCTTGGCCGACGTTGGTCGCGACCTTGCGCACATCGCGCCAATGGCAGTCGTCGGGAATCTGGAAGCGGTAGTTCTCCGGGAAGAGGGCTGCCTCCTCGTCGCCATTGAAGGCCTTCAGCGCGGTCTCGTGCTCTTCGTCGTGCACGTCAGAGATGCGTTTGAAGAAGAGGAGCGGGAAGACGTAGGACTTGAAGTCGGCGGCATCGACCGGGCCGCGGAGGATATTCGCGGCTTCCCAAAGGTGAGATTCGAGTTGGGAGAGGGTGATCTGCATGCGGGAAACGTGCGGAACAATCCGGTGACGCCCGGAGGGCCTCAACGTAATTTCCTCCTACTCGGATACGGCGGGGTTGGGACGGGCGCGGGGAGAGGTCGGCGGTGTAGACGTAAAAAAGCCGCCTCCGAGATTCGGAGGCGGCTGAAGGGGGAAAGAAAAAGATTGAGGGAAAGATGCTTTGGCGCCCGCGCGGCGCCAAAGCTTACCGATACTCTTCGCCGGTGAGGGCGTTGATGATCTTGAAGTTTTCCACGTGGTAGGCGGGGTCAGCGCGGAAGGCCAGCTTGACGCCATACTCGCGCTCCATGCGGACCAGAAGGTTCGCGTCCTCGCTGCGCAGGCGCTCGAGGATGCCGGGGTGCACCATGACGCGCAGGTTGTATTCCTTGCCGTCCTTGCGCGCCACGAGGCGTCGGATGATCGAGCTGAGCTTGCGCTGGAGCTCGACGCTCATGGTCGTCGCGCTCTTCACGATGCCGCGGCCGCGGCAGTAGGGGCAGTCGGTGTAGAGGTTGCTCGTGAGCGACTCCTGCTGGCGCTGGCGCGTCATCTGGAGGATGCCGAGCTGCGAGATGGGGAGGATGTGGTTCTTGGCCTTATCCTC
>JAIXVY010000332.1 GCA_027482505.1 Opitutaceae bacterium
AAGGCCGCCGCCGCGATCGCCCACATGGCGGGCGTCTTCAGCGCCTTGCCGCCGATACGAAGCACCGCCGCCGCCACCACCGCCACCACCGCGGGCTTCAGCCCGGAGAAAATCGCCGCCACCCACGGCACCGCGCCGTGCGCCGCGTAAACGTAGCTCAGGCCCCAGAGGAGAAAGGCCGAGGGCAGCACGAAGAGCGCGCCCGCCGCGATGCCGCCCCAGGTGCGGTGCAGCAGCCAGCCGCAGTAGATCGCGAGCTGCTGCGCCTCCGGCCCGGGCAGCAGCATGCAGTAGTTGAGCGCGTGCAGAAACCGCTCCTGCCCGATCCAGCGCTTCTTCTCCACCAGCTCGTGCTGCATGATGGCGATCTGCCCGGCCGGTCCGCCGAAGCTGATGAAGCCCAGCTTGAGCCAGAAGCGAAACGCCTCGCGAAACGAGGGGTGGGCGGCGGGGGCGGAGTCGGGCATGGCGCGAATCTGGACGCGACGCCGCGACGCGCAACGCTCCGGACGGGCCGCCCGGGGGAATTTAACGTCCCGCCTTCAGCTTGAGCAGACGCTCCCCCGCCTCGCGCAGCACCGGCGCGCTCTTGGCGAAGTTCAGACGCACGTAGCGATTCTCCGGATACGGGAAAAACGACGAGCCGGGCACCGGCGCCACGCCGATCTCGCGCGTCATCCAGTGCGCGCACTCCACGTCGCTCGCGAAGCCGAGCGGCGCCACGTCCAGCATCACGAAATAGGCGCCCTCCGGCGTCGAGTAGCCGAGGCCGGTCTTGTCGAGATAGGAGAGCAGCAGATCGCGCCGCCCCTGGTATTCCGCCGCCAGGCCCGCGTAGTAGTCCGGCCCCCAGCCCAGCGCCGTCACCACCGCGTGCTGCAAGGGGGCGGCCGCGCCCACGGTGAGAAAATCGTGCACCTTGCGCGCCTGCGCGATGATCTCCGCCGGCGCGTGGACGTAGCCGAGCCGCCAGCCGGTGATGGAAAAGGTCTTCGATAGCGAGGAGCACGAGATCGTGCGTTTCGCCATGCCGGGCAGCGTCGCGAAGTAAACGTGTTCGCGCCCGTCGAACACGAGGTGCTCGTAAACCTCGTCGGTGATCACGAAGGCGTCGAACTCCTCTGCCAGCGCCGCGATCAGCGAAAGCTCCGCGCGGGTGAACACGCGCCCGCAGGGGTTGGACGGGTTGCAAAGGATGAAGGCCTTCAACCCGCTCGCGAAGGCCGCCCGCAGCTCGGCCGGATCGAACCCGTAGCCGGGCGGGTTCAGCCGCACGTGCACCGGCGTGGCGCCGGTGAGAATCGCGTCGGCGTTGTAGTTCTCGTAGAAGGGCGAGAAGAGGCCGACGCGGTCGCCCGGGTCGCAGACCGTCATCATCGCGACCATCATCGCCTCGGTCGCGCCGCAGGTGACGACCAACTCGCGCTGCGGGTCGACCGCCAGGCCGGTGAAGCGGGTCAGCTTGGCCGCCAGCGCGTCGCGCAGCTCGGGCGACCCCCAGGTGACGGCGTATTGGTGGCGACCGGCGTCCATCGCCGCGCGCGCCGCGGCCACCAGCGCCTCGGGCGGGTTTCCGTCGGGAAAGCCCTGCGCGAGGTTGATCGCGTTATGCTGCGCCGCGACTCGCGACATCTCGCGGATCAGCGATTCGGTGAAGATGGACGTGCGCCGGGAGGTTTGCGGCATGGCGGGAAACGCGGGAGGCGGACGGGACGCGCCGGCTTACTGCGACTGGGGTATGCGCAGCTCCATGCCGATGCGCAGCGGGCTGTTCTCGTTGGGCAGCTGGTCGCGGTTGGCGGAGAGGATCTCGCGGAACCGCGAGCGCGAACCGTAGTAGCGCAGCGCGATGGATTGGAGCGTGTCGCCCTTGGCCACCACGTGACGGCGCGCCCCGGCGGACGGAGCCGCGGGCGCGGGGGCCGGCGCCACGGCGGGCGGGGTGGTGACAAACGGAACCGAGGGGGTGGCGGCCGGAGGCGCGACCGGGGCCACGGGCACGGGCGCGGAGTATTCCGGCTGGGAGGGCAGGCCGCGCGGCGCGGGCGTATTACCCGAAGGATCGGCCGCGAAACCGCCCTGGGAGGGCTCGGCCGGCAGGCCCACGCCCATGTCGCCGCCGTTGTTGCCCGCCGCGGCCAGGCGCGAGGCGTCGAGCACGGCCGCGCGAGCGCCGGCTAGCTGCTCCTTGAGCTGGAGATTCTCGCGCTGGAGCCGGTCGACCGTGTCGATCAGGTCGGTGCGGTCCACTTGGTTGTCCATCGGCTGGGCCGGCAGCGTGCGGGCGAAGTCGCGGATGCAGGCCTCGATGCTCTGGAGCACAAGGCGCGACTGATCAGTGCTGGGCCTCAGTTCGCGGTAGCGGCGGTAGTGGTATATCGCGGCGATCGGGTCCTTGATGTGCTTGTGGTAGAGGATGGCCGCCTCGAGGTGCGACTCCGCGGCCGCGCCGCCGCGCTGGTCGATCAGCTTGAGGAAGGTGGCCAGCGCCTCCTGCTCGCGGCCCATGCGCAGCAGGTCCTTGCCTCGCTTGTAGTCGGGGTCGTCGACCTCGGCGGTGTAGGGCATGACCGAAGTCGGCCCGCAGCCGGTCTGGACCAGGCCGGCGAAGGCGAGGATGGACAGCAAAACCAAGGTCGGAAGGCGACGGCGCATGGCGCGTGGCAAGATACGGGCGGAAATGGGTGTTGAACGCGAAAAACCAGAGTCCAAGTCTCGCGACTCCCCCACGGACACAAACCCGAAATGGCTTCCGCACTCGACTCCGCCTTCGTTCTCAAGCGCGCCCGGCAGACCCTCCGCATCGAGCAGGAGGCCCTCGAAGCCACGCGCGAAGCGCTGGGCCCGGGCTTTGTGGCGGTCGCCCGCGCCGTGCACGCCGCCATCCTTGGCGGGCGGAAACTCGTTTTCACCGGCGTGGGCAAATCCGCGCATATCGCCCAAAAGCTCGCCGGCACCTTCAACAGCACCGGCGCCCCGTCCTGTTTCCTCGACGCCACCCAGGCCCTCCATGGCGACCTGGGCATGGTGGCCGAGGGCGATGTCGCCCTGATTCTCTCCAACAGCGGCCAGACCGACGAGGTGCTGAAACTCGTGCCCGTCCTGCGCCGCTTCGGCCTCAAGCTGGTCGCCTTCACCTCCAAGCCCGACTCCGACCTGGTCCGCGGCTGCGATTTCTCGCTCCTCTACTCCGCGCCTCGCGAGGCCTGCCCGCTCGCCCTCGCCCCCACCGCCAGCACCACCGCCGCCCTCGCCCTCGGCGACGCCCTCGCCATGGTCCTGCTCGAGGCCCGCGGCCTCACCCGCGACGACTTCGCACGCTATCACCCCGCCGGCAACCTCGGCCGCGTCCTCCTGCTCAAAGTCGGCGACATCATGCGCACCGGCGACCGCCTGCCCGTCGCGCCCGACATGATCAGCCTCCAGGAGGCCATTCTGCGCATGACCAAGGCCAAAAGCGGCAGCATCGCCCTCGTGGCGCCAAAGGGTGGCAAGCTGACCGGCATCCTCACCGACGGCGATTTCCGCCGCGCCGCCCTCACCGGCGCCGATTTCCTGCAAAAGCCGGTCTCCGCCTTCATGACGCGCTCGCCCAAGACCATCTCGTCGGAAGCGCTGGGCGTAGACGCGCTGCGGATCTTCGAGGCGCACAAGATCGACGATCTCATCGCCGTCGACGCCAAGGGCCGCCCGGTCGGCCTCGTCGACGGGCAGGACCTGCCCAAGCTCAAGATCGTCTGAGCGGCGACGCGGAGCAGGCTTCCTGTCTGCCTTCGAATCTGGAAAATCTCTCGACCACGGATGGCATGGATCTTCCCGGATAAACCCTGCGGCACGAACCGCTCGGCAAGATCCGTCTTATCCGTGCTCATCCGTGCCATCCGTGGTTAAACCCTGATTTTCTTCGCATGACTCTGCTCATCCGCCGCGCCCGCGTCCTCACCCTGGCCGCCTCTGCGCAATCCGTCCCGGGCCCCGTCCGCCCGCGGCGCGGCCCCGCCCTGCGCGAGCTCGGCGTGCTGCCCCGCGGCGACGTGCTGGTGCGCGACGGCCTGATCGCCGCCGTCGCCCCCGAGCTGCCCGTCCCGCCCGACGCCGAGGTGATAGACGCCGAGGGCCGCGTGCTCATGCCGGGCTTCGTCGATTGCCACACCCACGCCTGCGGCGTCGCCGCGCCGCTCGACGCCTGGGAACGCGAGCTCGCCGGCGCCGCTCCGGTCGAGATCGAGAAGGCGGGCGGCGGCCTGACCGCCGCCGTCCACGCCGTGCGCGCCGCCACCCGCAAGCAGCTCGCGGCCGGCCTCCGCGTGCGTCTCGACGCCATGCTCCGCGCCGGCACCACCACCGCGGAGGTGAAAAGCGGCCTCGGCCTCAACTCCGAGCACGAGCGCAAACTGCTCGGCGCCATCCAGCGCGTTTCCACCGAGTGGCCCGGCACCGTCGTGCCCACCGCGCTGCTTGGCCACGCGGTCGAGGGCGATCCCGCCGTCTTCACCCGCAACATGGTGCGCGAGGTGTTGCCCGAGGTCTGGCACGAGTTCCCCGGTCTAGCGGTCGACGCCCGCTGCGCCGCCGACGGCTGGCCCGCCGAGGCCTGCGTGCGCCTGCTCGAACGCGCCCGCAAGCACGGCCTGCCCATCCGCGTCAGCGCCGACCAGCACGCGCCCACCGGCATGATCACCGAGGCCCTGAAGCTCCACGCGCGCAGCGTCGACCACCTCGAAAACGCCGACCGCGCCGAGCTGCGCGCCCTCGCCGCCAGCGACACCTTCGCCGTCTTTTTGCCCGCATCCAGTTTCCATTCCGGCAACCGCCACGCCCGCGCCGGCCACTTCGCCGACGACGGCGGCCTGCTCGCCCTCGCCAGCGATTTCGGCCCCGCCGCCACGCCCGCCTGCTCTATGCCCTTCGTCATCGCCCTCGCCGTGCGCTACTGCGGCCTCACCGTCGCCGAGGCCATCGTGGCGAGCACGGTCAACGCCGCCGCCGCGCTCGGCCTCGGCGACCGCGGCGTCATCGAGCCAGGTCGTCGCACCGATCTGATCCTGCTCCACCACCAGGACGAGCGTGCCCTCGCCCACGAGTTTGGCGCCAACCCCGTCGACCGCGTGGTCTGCGCCGGCCGCCTGCTACCGCGCTGACGCTCCGGGCGCCCCCGCCCAAACGCATAGCCACGCTCCCCAGTGCCACCTCCTTTCCCCAAGCCGTGTAACCTATTGGGTTACATGGCTTGCCTTAGACCGCGCCTCCCGCCTATCGCGTCGTCTGCCACACCCAACCTTCGCAGGTTCAGCGCCCACCGAGCCTTTTGTCATCTATTGGGTTACACCGGGTGCGAACCACTCCCGCGCAAAGCGCGCGGATCTTCGCGATGTCGGAGCCATTGCACATTTTGCCCTTTCGTCGCCAGGCGCGCCTTTTTCGTCGTCCCCGCGTCGCGTTTCCTCGCTAGATGGAGTTCCCTTTTTTCGCCATGGCCACGCCCGAGTTCACCTACGCCGAGCCTTTCCCCCTCGGTCCCGACACCACCGAATATCGCCTCCTCTCCAAGGAGGGCGTCAGCACCGCCACCTTCGAGGGGAAAACCATCCTCAAGGTCGCCCCCGAGGCGCTCACCCACCTCGCTCGCGAGGCCTTCCACGACGCCAACTTTTTCCTCCGCCCCGGCCACCTCGAGCAGGTCGCCGCCATCCTCAAGGACCCCGAGGCCTCCGACAACGACCGCTACGTCGCCCTCACCCTTCTCCGCAACGCCGAGGTCGCCGCCGGCGGCATTCTCCCGCTCTGCCAGGACACCGGCACCGCCGCCATCCTCGGCTACAAGGGCCAGCAGGTCTGGACCGACGCCAACGACGCCGAGGCCCTCTCGCGCGGCGTTTACGAGGCCTACACCAAGGAGAACCTCCGTTACTCCCAAAACGCCCCGCTCTCCATGTATGAGGAGGTCAATACCGGCACGAACCTGCCGGCCCAGATCGACCTCATGGCCACCCAGGGCGACTACTACAAATTCCTCTTCGTC
>JAIXVY010000211.1 GCA_027482505.1 Opitutaceae bacterium
GAGGAGGCGAAGTTCAACGAGTCGTTCGCCTTTGTGCGCACGCCCTTCCGGTTCCACGACTTTCTTCTTCATCTCGGCAAGATCATGCCGCCCGGCGTGTCGGTGCGCAGGATCGATCATCGCGGCGTCGAGCAGGCCGTCACGGTCATCGGGTCGGTGCGCGGCATCGACGCCGCGGCGGGCGACGTCGCCTCGAACTTCGTGAAGCAGCTCCAGTCCGACCCGGCGCTCGCGGAGCACTTCGCCACGATCGTTCTCACCAATCTCGGGCGCAACGCGGAGGATTCCAGCCTCAACCTCGAGCTTGTCTTTACGTTCAAGGGCAACCCCGCCGTGAAGGGAGGCGTCAAGAAATGAGCCTCGACGCCAAGGATATCGCGGCCGCCTTGAAGCGCAGACCCTTGTTGTTCACCTGCGGGGCGCTTTGCCTCGCGCTCGGACTTTCCCTCTACTTCCGCTCCGGCGTGCCCGCCGAGCTCGAGACTCGCCTCGCCGAGCGGGAGAAGGAGATGAAGCGGCTGAGCAACAACGTGAAGTTTTCCGCCCAGCTGGAGAGCCAGCTGCAGGCCCTGCGCCGCGCCAACGAGGTCGTTGCGACCGGAGCGCTTCGTCCCGCGGAGCTCGCCCGCAACCAGCAGCTGTTTTATCGTCTGGAGGCCGAGTCGGGCGTGAAGCTGGTCGATATCCGCCAGCTCGCTCCGCCGCCTCCCGCCAAGGGCGCGCCCGCCCCGGTGGCCTACGTTTCCGTGCCGTTCAGCCTCACCATCCGGGGCGATTACGAGCAGATCGTGGAGTTTCTCTACCGGCTCGACCACGGCCCCGCCCTTTCGCGCGTGACCTCCGCCTCCATCGCCCGTCCCGAGGACGGCGCGCAATCGCTCAGCCTCACCGTCGATCTGCTCGGCCTCCGCCCATGATCCTCCGTCGTTTTTCCCTTCGCGCCCTGCTGGGGCTGGCCGCCCTGCTGGCGTCGCTGCCCAGGCTCTCCGCGCAAGCGGCCCCCGACGTGGCTTCGCCGAAGGTCAGGGAAAAAGTTCTCGCCGACGCCGCCTCGGTCCTGGCCAAGCGGGGCGAATTCGTCGCTCCGCCCTCGCCCATGCCGAATCCTTTCGTCGCCAAGGATGACGGCGAAAACGCCGGCGGCTCGTCCTCCCCCGCCGCCCCGCCCCGTGGCGCCGCGCCCGCCGCCCCGGTCTTGTCCGGGGGCGCGCAGCTGGCCCAGCTGGCCTCCCTCGTCCCCGCCACCGGCGTGATCACGGTTGGAGGCGCCCCCATCCTTCTCGTGGGCCAAAAAAGGCTGAGAATAGGCGACACGTTCACCGTCACCTCGGAAGGCCAGGCCTACGATCTCTCCATCACTGGCATCGGCTCCACCTCTTTCACGGTTAAGCGCGGGGACTCCATTCACACCCGCCCCGTTCGTCAGTCCGCTCCTTAATCCCCAATCCCTTCGTCCATGCACCCAAAAAATCGCCGCCAGCTCGCGCTTCTCAGCCTGCTCGTTCTGCCTCTCGCGCTTCCCGCCCAGACGGAAACCCCCGCGCCCGCCGTCGACGCTTCTTCCCCCGCCCCCGCCCAGCCCGCGGCCGCGACGGTTTCCGCTTCGGCCGCCACCGACCTCACGCCGCTGCCTGTCGCGCCCGCCGCCGAGCCCTCCGTCGTCCCCGCCGCCCCGGAGAAGCCCAAGGACACGCTCTCGGTCGATTTCCCCGACGAGGACGTCCGCAACATCCTGCGCAACGTCGCCGACCTCTTTGAGCTCAACCTCGTGATGCCCGACACCCTTCAGGGCCGCACCTCGGTCAAGCTCCGCGACGTCACCTGGCGCCAGATCTTCAAGGTCGTCCTCGCCCCCGTCGGCTACACCTTCGTCGAGGAAGGCAACATCATCAAGATCGTCACCAACGACAGCCTCAACCAGGAGCCCCTCAACACCGAGGTGTTCATTCTCAACTACGCCCGCGCCGAGGAGATCAAGCCCTCGATCGACTCGCTCTTGACCACCGCCACCGGCGGCCGCGTGCAGGTCGACAAGCGCATCAACGCCCTGATCATCTCCGAGCGTCCCTCCGTCCTGGTGAAGATCTCCACCGTGCTCAAGGAGTTGGACAAGGCCACCGACCAGGTGATGATCGAGTCCAAGTTCGTCGAGGTGAACGACACGAACGTGAAAAACCTCGGCATCAACTGGTCCTCCCTGAACAACTACTCGGTCGGCTACTCGCCCACCAACATGCTGCTCGCCCAGGATCGCGACACGCTGGGCACCGCCACCAGCGCCACCGGCGGCTCCGGCGGCGGACCCTCCCCCGCCTCCGCCGGCATCGGCTACGGCGCCGTGCTGACCTCGGCCCAGTTCAACGTCGCGCTGCGCGCCCTGCAGACCACCAACAACAGCCGCGTGGTCTCCAATCCGACCATCGTCACCCTCAACAACACCCCCGCCGAGATCAACGTCGGCGAGGAGTATCCGATTCCCAGCTACACCTACAACGCGGAGCGCGGCAGCTTCGAGGTCAGCGGGTTCGAATACAAACCCATCGGCGTGCTCCTCAAGGTCACGCCCCAGGTGAACGCGCAGGGCTTCATTCGCCTGAACCTGGAGCCCGAGATCAGCGTCCGCGGCGATCCCGTCTCCTTCGGCGGCGCGAGCGGAGCCGAGATTCCGATCATCCGCACCCGCAAGACCAAGACGCAGGTCTCCATGAAGGACGGCCACACGCTGGCCATCGGCGGCCTCATCGACTCGACCAGCCAAAAGGGCGAGAGCA
>JAIXVY010000450.1 GCA_027482505.1 Opitutaceae bacterium
AGGGCGTTGGCATACTTGGTGCCGGGACCAAAGCGCTGGACCAGGGCGCGATTCGTCGAGGAGGCGGAACCGAAAACGCCGCCCACCGGCGAACCCAGCACCATCTCGCGCTCGGAGATCTTTCCGCTGCCGTCGGTGTCGAGATTTACCAACGCGCGACCGCCCCAATACACGCCATCGTCGACGAGCTCCTGGGTGACACGATTGAGGAAGCCGCCGGCGCCCTGCGTCTCCTGGTAATTTACGCCCGTCTCCACGCGCCAGGATTTGCTGATCTCCTTGGAGATGGCGCCCTGGAGAACGCGCTGCTGGAGCGGAACGTTTTTGTAATACGAATCGGAGTCCTCCACCAAACCAAAGATGTAGTAGCCGCCAGGCTTCTTGTCTTCGGCACCCAATTTGAGCGGGCCGCCGTAGCCGAAGGAAGCGATGCGCTTGCCGTAGTCGCCCACGGTGAACTCGGCGAAGCCGGCAGACTCCTCGAGATAGGCGCCGGTGCGGGATCGGCCGGACTTGGGCGTCATGTTGGTGTAGCCGCCGATCTTGCCCGACCCGAAGTAGGCCGGCGCGGGACCGCGGACCACCTCGATCTGGTCGTTCGCCTGGAGCACGGTGCGCGAGTTGCCCTGCGGCTCGATGCGCTTCATGCCGCGGAAATAGGTGTCCGCGGTCATGTTTCGGATGTCGATGTTGCCCTGGATACCCCAGCGGGTGGTGGTGTTCGCGTTGGGCACGATACGCGAGAGATCCGAGACCTCGGCGATGGCCATGCTGCTAAGCATCTCGGAGCTGACGACCGACACGGAGCGAGGCGTCTCCACCACGGGCTTGGCGAAGCCGATGGCGCCCTCGATGGGCTGCGTGGGCAGGATGAAGTTCGGATCCTGGGACTCCTCCACGCTCATCGCGTCCAGGGTGATGATCTCGTCGGCGGGCTTGGGCGCCTCCTGGGCGGCCAAGGCGCCGCCGGTCGCGAGCAAACAAAGGGTGGTTCCAAGCAGCGAGGTGCCGCGGCTGAGATAGGTTTTTTTGCGATTTTTTTTCATGTAGTTGGATATGGATACGTTTTAGATTTTTTCCGCGACAGCACCCGCGGGAAGCGAAGGAATCGCCGCGTTGGCGACTGCCCCCTTCGTCAGCACGCGATATGCCCCTGCATCCATCCGCCCCGTGCCAGGACCGGCGTTTTGATAAGATTCAACCCCGACGCCCGCGCGCTGGATTTTCGCTCAAGCGGCGGCGCGGGCGCGGCGCGCACTTATATATGCGCAATGCCCGAAGCAGTCCGCGTGCGGACCGCGCCCACGCGGGGCGCACGCAAGTCGCCATAACAACGTGCCGCGCCGCTCGCGCCGCGCGGCCGCGCCACTCGCCGCCCACTCGACCGGAGAGAGGCGACAATGCCAGGCGCGGCCAGAGCGGACAAAAAGAAGCACCGACGTTTCACGTCGAAAAGCGCCGGAAGAAAATTCCCCGGCCAACCCGGCGCATCCCAAGCGAAAAATCCGCGGAGTCCCTGAGGCCCGCCAAATCAATGGCGTTTTTGTATTCCTATCTGGATACTTTTGCCTCGCCCATTGAATCGTTCCGGCCGCGACGTCCGGTCGGGTTGAATAAATATGAAATTGGGAGATAGGGCGCGGACAGGCATGCGGCCTGCAAAGCGTAGGGCGTTCTCAACTTCATTCCTATCGCCTATGCACCTCCCGATACCCGTAGCGTTCGTAATGGGCCAGTCCCCGATGGAACTTTTCGTCCATGGCGGCTGGATCATGTGGCCTATTTTGCTCGTCTCGCTCGTCGCCGTCACGGCGGTGATCGAGCGCTCACTCTTCCTGCTTTCCGAAAGCACCAAACGACAGCCTGAGCGCATCGAGCAGATGCTGGAGCTGGTTGAAAAGGGCGACTACGACGCCGCGCGCGGCATCGGCGAGTCCTCCACGGACTACGTGGCCCGCATCCTGGTGAGCGCCCTCACCCATCGCGAAGTCTCGCTGACCAACGCCTTCACCCGGGCGGCGAATCACGAGCTCAACCGCTATCAGCGCGGCATCGCCGTCCTCGACACCTGCATCACGATTTCCCCCCTGCTCGGACTGCTTGGCACGGTGCTTGGCATGATGAACACCTTCGGCGCCCTGGGCGACGGCGACATCGCGGCCAACGCCGGCAAGATCACCGGCGGCGTGGGCGAGGCCCTCATCGCGACCGCGGCCGGCCTGCTCATCGCCATCATGGGCCTGCTTCCCTACAACATCCTGAACTCCCGCATCGAGGAGGCGCGCCACGACATCACCGACGCGTCCAACGCCCTCGAGCTCACCATCAAGAAAGGCGCGAGCAGCCGTTCCTGAGCTGATCGCACCTCACCATCACCATGGCCGGCTCATCCGGAGGAGGCAGAGGCCCGGGCGGCACGAAAAAAGCGCGCATCGAGATCATTCCCTTGATCGACGTGATCTTTTTCCTGCTGGCCACCTTTGTTCTCTTCACCCTCTCGCTCAACAAAAGCGGCGGTTTCGCCGTCTCGCTGCCGGCCACCCGGTCCAGCGAGCCCCGCGACCCGGGCGCGTCCGTCACCCTGTCCATCCGGGAAGACGGAACGCTCGGCTGGGACAAGGAACTGATCACCCTCGATCAGTTTCTCATCCGCCTTCAGGCCTACAAACAAGTCCAGCAGGATCCCAAGATCCTGATCAACGGCGACGAAAACGCCCTCTTCCAACAGGTCCGCTACGTCGTGGACGAAGTCCGCAAGGCGGGCATCTCCAAGGTCCTCGTCGAAACTCGCATCCGCCCTGCGGAATAAGCCCTTGGAAGGCGCCAGTCCCGCGCCCGCCCGACATCGCTCCACCCGATAAAAATGTCCTCACCTTTCGACAGCCCACTCCAGGCCGCGCCGGCGAAAAAAGCCCGCATCGAGATCATCCCCTTGATCGACGTGATCTTTTTTCTCCTGGCGACCTTCGTGCTCTTCACCCTTTCGCTGAACAAAATCCAGTCGGTGCCGGTGAATCTACCGCAAGCCTCGGCCAGCGCACCCAAGGATCAGGAGGACACATCGGTCGTCATCCAGCTATCAGACGGCGACTCCGCCTTTTGGAACAAGGAACCGATCGCCTTGGCGGAAGTGGCCCCGCGCCTCGCCAACTACAAAGCCAACACCCCGTCGCCCCGCGTCCTCGTGACCGGCGACGACCGGGCCCGCTACGGCAATGTCATACGCGTGCTGGACGAGGTCCGCCTCGCCGGCATCCCCACCGTCACCATCGAGACCGCCTATCGCGCCTCGGGCCGCTGAACCAAGACCATGCGCAGAGACCTTATCATAGCCATTTTCGTTTCCCTCGGCCTGCACGGAGGCGTGGCCGTCAGCGGACAGTTCATCAAGGACAAGCCGCCGGTCGCGGAGGAACCGGCCGAGACGCCCACCATCGCCCTCGACATGCCTCCGCCTCCGGAACCCGAGGAGCCGGAAGTAAACGAGGACGTGGTCGCGGAGGACGCCCCGACCGAAGTCGCGGACTTGGCGCCTCCGATGCAAAACGACGTGCCCTCGGCCGTCATCAACTCCCCCTTCGTCCAGCAGATGCAGGCCCCCCCTCCCCCGGGCATGAGTCGTCCCTCCGGAGGCAACATCACCATCCCCACCAACACCCGCCCGTCCACCACCGCAGGCAAGCCGCTGGGCAACATCTTCGACCTCGCCGCGCTCGACCAGCGCCCCGAGGCGCGCGTCCGCATCAAACCGGTATACCCCTTCGATCTGCGCCGCTCCGGCCTGAAGGGCGAGGTGACGGTCGGGTTCATCGTCGACGCCAACGGAGACGTGCGGGAGCCCTACATCATCAAGTCCTCCAACGCCGGCTTCGAACAGGCCGCCCTGGACACCGTGCTTAAGTGGAAATTCAAGCCCGGCAAAAAAGGCGGCACCGCGGTCAACACGCGCGTCGCCCAGCCCATCATCTTCAGCCTCAACGCCGACTGACCATGTTTGCTCGCCCACTCCTCCTCGCATCCATCATCGGCCTGTCGGCGCCCGCGATTCTCGGGCAAACCGCCGCGGAGGCTCCAAAAAAAGAGATCTCCGAGACCGCGGCCGGCGGCCTGGCCAAGCTTGCGCCGCTCGTCGAGGCCAAGGACTACGCCGGCGCCCTGGCGCTCGTCGAAAGCCTACTGCCCAAAGCCGCCCCCGGCAGCTACGATCTCTACATCCTCAACCAGTTGAAGGCCCAGCTGCTCGTCACGAGCAATCGCCTCTCCGACGCCATCTCGCCCTTGGAAACGTCGCTCAAACTCGCCGAAGGAAACCCGAACTTCTTCGACGCCTCCGCCAACCTCGAGCAGATCAATCTCCTCGCCCAGCTCCACTACCAGGCCGCCGCCTCGGCCAAAACCCCCGAGCAACAACGCCCGGGCTACGAACGCGCCCTCGCCAATATGGAGCGCTGGCTGGCCAAGAGCCCGAAGCCCACCACGGACGCCCGGCTTTTCTGCGCCTCGATCTATTACCAGCTGGCCACCCTGCAGCCGGGCAAACCCGACGAGACCCTCCTTCGCAAGGCCGTCACACACGGCCGCGAAGGCATGCTCCTCGCCCTCAACCCGCCCACCCAGCTCGTTCAGATCCTCGTCGCCTGCCATATCCAGCTCGGGGATACGCTCGCCGCCGCCGAACTCCTGGAGCTCCTCGTCTCGACCGACCCCAAGAGCACCGGCAGCTGGCCCCAGCTCCAGTCCCTCTACCTCGCCCTCGCCGGGGAAACCAAAGACCCGGAACGCTCCCGCGCCTACAACCTCCGCGCCCTGCACACGCTCGACCGCGCCCAGGCCATGGGGCAGCTCATCTCCCCGCGGGATAACTACACCCGCGTGGCCATCCTTTTTAACATAGGCCACTACGCTCGCGCCGCCGAGTTGCTCGAACGCGGATTGGCCGACGGCAGCCTCGAAAACATCAAACGCAACTGGGAGCTTCTCGCCTACGCCTACCAGCAATCCTCGCGGGAGGAGGAGACCATCCGCGCCTACGCCCGGGCCGCGGAAAAATTCCCCGACCAGGGAGACCTCGAATTCGCCCTGGCCCAGGCCCTCTACAACGCAGGCCGCGTCGCCGAATCCTACGAACGCGCCGGCAAGGCCGTGGCCAAGCCGGCGCTCGCCAAGCCCGGCCAAACCCGCCTCTACCTGGCCTTCCTCGCCTACGAACTCCAGCGCTACGACGAAGCCCTTTCCTGGATCGAGCAGGCGCGCAAAGACCCCGACGTGACGCCCGCCGCCCTCGACCCCATCGCCAAGGCCGTGGCCGACGCCATCAAGACCCGCGAAGCCGCCGCCAAGTCCTGAACACGCCTCCGCACGCAGAACCGATCAACGCACACCCACTTCCATCATGTTAAAAGCCTACTTCCTCGTCCCCGTGCTCTCCATGCTGCTCTTCTCCGGCCTTTACGTCAGCCACGTGGGCGGAATGAAGGAGCGCGAAGCCGCCGCCAAGGCCAAGATCGAGGCCGCGCAAAAGGCCAAGACCGAGGCCGAAACCGCCGCCCGCAAGACCGCCATGGCCGAAGCCATCGCCCAGGCCGAACAACGCAAAAAAGAACGCGCTGAAAAAGAGGCGCGCGAAGCCAGGCAAAAGGAGGAACGCCAACTGGCCGTAGACGAACGCTCCAAGGCCTTCCAGGAACAGGAAAAAGCCGCCCGCGCGCTGGACCGCCTGAAAAAAGAAATCGAAGCCGAACAGGCCGCCATCGCCAAACTCGCCGCCCAGGTGAAGGCCTCCCAGGCCGAGGAAGCCTTTCTCCTCGAATTCGTGAACAAAGCCCAGGGCAACGTCCGCTCCCTCGGCACGCTGCTGGAGAAAATCAACGCCCCGGCGACCGCCGCCGTCGCCACCCCCGCCACCAAATAAGTCCGGCCCCCGCCCGCACCGACACGCCATGAACAAACTCTATCTCGTCGTTCCCACCGTCCTCCTGCTCGTCTTCGGCGGATTTTATTACTCCCACTCCATCGAGGCCAAGGAGAAGAAAGTCGCCGAAATCGCCGCCGCCGAAAAAGCCACCGCCGAAGCCGACGCCAAAAAAGCCGAGGCCGAGCGCCAAGCCAAGGCCGACGCCGACAAGCGCACCGCCGAGCGCCTGGCCGAGGAAAAGCGCAAGGAGGAGGAAAAAGCCGCCAAATGGGCCGCCGCCGGCAAGCAGATCGCCGACGAAACCGCCGCCTATCGCGCCCAGACCCTGAAGTCCGAGGCGGAGATCAAAATCCTCGAGACCAAGCTCGCCTCCCTGCGCGCCGAAAAGGAAAAGACCACCAAGGCCGTGTTCGACTCCGCCGGCGCCGTCGAGGCCGCGCGCATCAAAAAGCGCAACGCCGAGCTCGAGATCCAGCGCATGGTCGAGATGGTCGCCCGCAAGGGCGGCGCCACGCTCGCCGCCGGCTCGGTCATCCCCTGAGCTCCACGGACAAACCAGGCGCGCCCCCGCCCGCGCCCTGCGCGGACCTCCGTCCCCATCGTTTTCCCGCGAGCAGCGCCGCCCAGTCCGTCCCCGCGCCGGGATGGATATGATACCTTAGATGTTTCCTCGCCCGTCCAAGCCGACCTGGCCGCTCGCAAAATCGCTGTCGCTCACCTCCGCCTGGCTGGCGCTGACGGGATGCGCCTTCCATCCCGTCGACCCCGCCCCCCTGCCCTCTCGCGGCGGCGCCCCGCTGGCCGTGGCGGTCGCGCCGCCCGCCCCGCCCGCGAACCAGGAGCCTTGGTGGAGCGAATTTGACCAGCCTGAGCTCGATGCGCTCATACGTCGCGCCTTGGCGGACAACCAAGATGTCGTCGCCGCGCGCGAACGCATCCGGCAAGCGCTCGCCCAGCAAGCCCGGACAGCGGCACCGCTCTGGCCCCAGCTCGATCTGGAGCTTTCGGCCGACAAGGAAATCTACGCCGACGGCCGCGCCAGACAGGGCGGAGTGAAAAACAGCGCCGGGCTCTCCGCCGCGTGGAAACTCGATCCCTTCGGCAAAACGCGCCAGTCCGCGCGCGCCCGCTCCTCGGAGGCGCGCGCCAGCGCCGAGGAGTCGGAAACCTTCCGCCTCGCGCTCAGCGCCTCCGTGGCGGACACGTATTTCGGCATCGTCGGCCAGAAGCGCCTGCTCGCCCTGCTCGACGAGCAGAGCGCCTCCGCCGGCGAACTGCTGCGTCTCATCGAACAACGTTTCCGCGAAGGCCTCATCTCCCAGGTCGACGTGCTTCAGCAACAATCCCAGACCGCCGAACTGGAGAGCCAGATACCCGTGGCCCAAGCCGAGCTCGCCGAGCTCGAGACCAAGCTCGGAGCCCTGCTCGCGGCCACTCCCGGCGATCCGTTGGTGGCCGGCGTCGGCATGGCGGCGAAAATCCCCGCCCCCCCACCTTTGGGACCAGTCCCCAAGGTGGACGAATTGCTGTTTCGCCGACCCGACCTCCGCGCCGCCCGCGCTCGCCTCGTCGCCGCCGACGAAGATACCGGTGCCGCGCTCGCCGCCCGCCTCCCCTCCCTCACCCTCGGCGCCGACGCCCTGCACGTGGATGGCCGCGGCGCGCCGGTATCCACCATCACTCTCGGAGCGGATCTCGTTCAACCCCTGCTCGACTGGGGCGCGCTGCGGGCGGAATGGCTGCGCGCCAAGTCCCGCTACCTGGAACGCCTCGCCACCTTTTCCCAAGCCTACCTCGACGCCGCCTGGAGGCTGGACGGCCTCGCCCGAGGGGAAGCGCGCCAACGCGATCTCCTCTCCAGTCTCGAACGCCGCCGGGCCATTCTGGAAAAGACCATCCGCCAGGCCCGCAATCGCTACGACGCCGGCCTAACCGACTACCTGCCCGTTCTGACCGCCAACCAGCAGCTCTACGCGCTGGACCAGCGCCTCGTGCGGGAAAACCGCCGGCTGGTCTCCCTTCGCATCGCCCTGCACCAGGCGCTGGGCGGTCACATGCCTGCCGAGCAGCCCGTGCGCCTGGCCTCGCGCTGACCCGGAAACCGCGGGCGGACCCGCCGCCCTCGCGCCGCCGCGCGCTCAGGTGCGTCCCGCACCTTTGGAGCGAGCGGCCGCCACACCGGCATCCGCCGCCAGACAGGGCGCGTAAACGCGCTGAATCTCCGCCTTGAGATCGATTCCCCTCGCCGAAGGGCCGATCGCGCCGCGGCAGGCGTTCTCCAAAAACGAAAACGTCTCCAACCCCAGCGAAGGATGACGGACATCGAAGCGCGTGCTCGCCAGCGCGGCGCCGCCCTCGGCAAGCTTGGCCTGCAAATCCGCGGAAAGCGCCGCGTAAGGAGGCTGAGCCAGCACCAGCCGCCATATCTCCCGGCCATGAGCGGGATCCGCGCACCACTCCCTCGCCTTGGACAGGGCGTTGAGCAAGGCGGACATCATCCTTGGCTGGGCCTCCACCAGCTCCGCGCGCACCGCCAACACGCCGGCCGGATGGCCCGCAAACAAAACCCCGCTGTCCACCACGATCTCGGCGCCCTCCTGCAAACGGGCCAAGGCCGGCAAAGGATCAGGCCCGATAAAACCGTCGATCATCGCCTCGCGCAAAAACTCCACCAACTGGCTGGCGGCAAAAGATACGAGCGAGGAATCGGACTGAACCGCCTCCGGCCTCAGTTGCTGAATGCGTTGAAACAAAAGCCGCGTCGGCATGCCGGGCGCGATGGCGCCCAGCCGCGTCGAGCGCTCCAAACCGGAACGCCCCTTCCCCGCGGCCATCACCAGGGCGGCACCCTGCAAGGCGCAGATTTGAGCCACCTGCATGGCGACCTTCGGCGCGCCCGCGCCCAGGGAAAGCATGACCGGCAAAGGCGCGGGCAGCACCGCCCCGTCTATCCTTCGCTCCAAAAGCTTGCCGCACACGGTGGCCAGGCCGAGCTCGCACGACGTCGTCACGACGAGCCCTTCCTCCGCGAAAAAGCCCCTGTCCTCGGCGACAAGCAAAGGAGCGGAATCGAGCAGACCGATGTGGGCGAAACGAAGCGCGGTTTTCATCGACATCCCGATCGCAAACGCCGCCGGGAAGATGGCACCTGAAATGCTAGCAGCTAGCATACCAGCCCCGGGTCACTCACGATGAACGAGCCCATCGACAGCCGCAAACTGCAGATTTTCCTCTGCCTCGCACAAAAAGGAAGCCTCAAGGCCGCGTCTCCCGAACTCAGCCTTACCAACTCCGCCGTCAGCCACGCGATCACCAGCCTGGAAGCAAATCTGGGGGTGCAGCTTTTCCACCGCTCGGGCAAGGGACTGGTCCTGACCGAAAAAGGCGAATACCTCTATCGCAAGGCCATCCCGATGGTCGCGCGCATGAACAGCCTTCGCGCCGAGCTGGCGGGAGAAAAACTCGAGGACCGCTCCTCCTTAAAAATAGCCGCGGGCTTCAGCCTGCTGGGCCCGGTGATGCCCGATGTGATTCGGGAATTCAACGAATGCTTTCCCCGTGGCACCGTCTCGGTTCGCGCGGCGGAGCGGGAGGCCTCTCTGCAACTGCTGCTCGATCGCGAGGTCGACGCCGCGATCATCGTGGATCCGCCGGCGGAAGACGCCGACTTCGCCTACGAACGGCTTTTCGACGACGAGCCCCGCCTCGTCGTCAACACGCGCAACCCGCTCGCCTCCCTGGAGGTCGTGCCCGCGCGCAACCTCGCCCAAAAGACGCTCATCGTTTCACGCACCGAAAGCCACACGGTGAAAAACCTGGTGCAGCAACTCGGCCGTCGAAACGTCGAGTTTCGCGAATGCCTGGCCGTCGGCGGCATTTCGGCCATCTGCGAAATGGTCAAGCTAGGCCAGGGCGTGGCCATCCTTCCGGAATGGGTGCTTCGCCACGCCACCGACTCGCCCAGCCTCGTCTCCCGCCCCATCGAAGGCCTGCGGCTTACCCGCAGCTGGGCTTTTGTCACCGCCAAGTGGGCCGCCCCCAGCCTCGCCACCCGCACCTTCATGCGCTTGTGCCAGCAGGCCGTCGCAGGCTTGGGCGCACAGGCGTCGGCGGTGGTCGCGGGCGCCTTGGGAGTTTTTTCCTGCGGGATTTGAGTCCGACGCGCTTCGCCGGACGGCTTAATCCCAAGCCAGCCGGCTCCAGATGTGGCGAAACGCGCCCGCGAACTCTCGCGGCCGCTCGCGCATGGCCTCGTCCAACGCCGCTCGCTCATACCAAGCGCCGTCCATGATTTCCGCCGGATGCAACGTGAAAGGCCCCTCGTGGCGCACGCGATACACCCAAAGAAATTCCATTCCGGTCTCGCGGCAGGCGTCGAGGCGCAGCCAGCGCTCCAGCGCGGCGGGCTCCACGCCCACGCCGATTTCCTCCGCGAGCTCGCGCACCGCGGCGGCATCATAGTCCTCGCCGGCGTCGACATGACCCGAACAGGAGGCGCACCACTTGCCCGGAGCCGAGTCCTTCAGCATGGAGCGCCGCTGCAGAAAAACCCGCCCATGACCATCCAGGCAAAGCACATGCACCGCGCGGTGGCGCAGTTTTTGGGCGTGCACGTCGGCCCGTCGCGCCTGTCCGACCACGCGGTCGTGCTCGTCCACCACGTCGAACAGCTCGTCCGCGCTTTGCGCCTGCCCGTCGGCCTTTACTTTCAAATCCATGCGTGTCCTCTTCGTGGGCCCTTCATCGCACGCACGCCATGCCAAAGATTGATGTTAACCAAGTTGCCGAAATTCTGAAACGCAACGACCTCGACCCCGCCCTCCTGCGCCAGATCATCGAGGAGCTCAATCTGGCCGTCCAGCCCGAGGTCGACGAGGAGAAGCCGCCCGCGGTCAAGAAGCAGTTCTCCATTCTCATCTCCGATCCCGAAGGCAAGCTGCCCTCCGGTGAGTTTACCGGCTGGGTGGTGCAGATCCCCGAGGACGCCTCCGTGACCAGCGCGCCCGAGCGCATCCACAAGGCCGCCTACGAATTCAACACCACCAAGAAGGGCCGCCTGATGCCGGCCAAGACCATGGCCGACGCGATCGAGAACATCCCCGCCAAGCACTTCAAGGAACAGCAGGTCTGGGTGAAAACCAAAGCTCCCGTGTTCATGGTCACCACGGACAACGAGATCCCCATGGAAAAGTCCGACAAGAAGAGCACGCGCGGCAAACTCGAGGACGCCTGAGGCGCCTCTCGCATCCCGCGATTTACGCCCCTCTCCCGGCGCCACCGCATAGGTGGCGCCTTTTTTGTGCGCGGGCCCATGACGGGAAAATCTATTTTCCCGCTCCTCGAATCCAGCTTACCCGGCTTGATCCCTTCTTTTTGTCGGCAAAATAGTCCGAAGAACTCCCCCGCCCCATGTCCCATATCCCTGTCTCCCTTCAGCTCTGGTCCGTCCGCGACCACATCAAAACCGATTTCGCCGCCACCGTCGCCGCCCTCGCCCGCTTCGGCTACCAAGGCGTGGAAACAGCCGGCTATGGCAACCTCGACGCCGCCGGCGCCGCCGCCGCGATCAAATCCGCCGGCTTAAAGGTGTCGGGCATGCACGTCGGCATCGATGCCCTGCGCGCCTCGCCCAACACCGTGATCGCCGACGCCCTCCTCCTCGGCTCCCAAGACGTGATCGTGCCCTGGTTCCCCAAGGCGCTCCTCGCCACCTCCGCCGCCTGCGCCGCGCTGGGCGAGGAACTCGCCGCCCATGGCCGCCGACTCGCCGCCCACGGCATCCGGCTCCACTACCACAACCACGACTTCGAGCTCGCCAAGATCGAGGGTCGGACCGTCTTCGAACGCATCCTCGACGCCGCCCCGCCGGCCCACCTGCTCTGCCAGGCCGACGTCTACTGGGTAAAGGTCGGCGGCGACGATCCCGCCTCCTTCATCCGCCGCCAAGGCCGACGCATTCGACTCGTTCACCTGAAAGACGAAAAGGAGCTGGGCACCGGCCCGGTGGATTTCCCCTCGGTCTTTGCCGCCATCGACTCCATCGGCGGCGTCGATTGGCAGGTGATCGAGGTCGAGAAATACAACCACGACCCCCTCGAGTCCGCCCGCCTCTCGCTTGAACAACTCAAGAAATGGGGTCGCGCCTGAGTCGCCCCACCACCCCCGCCCGATCACCATTATCGTTCCCCATGGCCAAAAAATCCCCCGCTCCCTCCGCCTCCGCCGATCGCGTTTTCAACGTCGCCGTCATCGGCGCCGGCGCCATCGGCCACGACCACATCGCCAGCTTCAAGCAGCACCCGCAGGCCCGCGTCGTCGCGCTGGCCGAGGTCTCCCCCGAGCGCGGCCGCGAGGCCGCGGACAAATTCGGCGTTCCCGACCTCGTCCAGGATTACGCCCTGCTGCTCAAGCGCGCCGACATCCACGTCGTCTCCATCGCCCTGCCCAACTACCTCCACGCCAAGGTCGCCCTCGAGGCGCTTCGCGCGGGCAAGCACGTCATGCTCGACAAGCCCATGGCGACCAACGCCGCCGACGCCGCCAAGCTGGTGGCGGAGGCGAAGAAGCGCGGCCTGCTCCTCATGGTCGGCCAGAACAACCGCTTCGGCTGGGAAGTGCAGACCGCGAAGCAACTCGTCGCCGACGGCGTGCTCGGCGACGTCTACCACGCCAAGACCGCCTGGACGCGCCGCGCCGGCATCCCGCGCATCGGCTCCTGGTTCACGCAGAAAAAATTCGCCGGCGGAGGCTGCTGCTACGACATCGGCGCGCACGCCCTCGACCGCTGCCTCTACCTGATGGGCGAATTCGATGCCGCCGCGGTCTCCGGCCAGACCTACTCCCGCTTCGGCCCCCGCGGCCAGGGCGACGGTTCCTGGGGAAAAAGCGAGATCGACCCCAAGGCGACCTTCGACGTCGACGACCTCGCCGTCGCGCTCATCAAGCTGAAGAGCGGCCGCACCGTCCTGCTCGAAACCTCCTGGGCCGCCCACCAGCCCATGGGCGACTACAACGGCACCCAGCTCTTCGGCACCGAGGCCGGCCTCAGGTTCCCCCCGCTCGAGCTGTATCGAAAGACCCAATACGGCTACGCCTCGGAGACCGTCTCGCCGCGGCCCAATCTCGCGAACCCCAACCGCATGGTCCACTTCGTCGACGTGCTGCTCGGCAAGGCCGAGGCCTACGTGAAGCCGGCCGAAAGCCTCGCGGTGCAAAAGATCCTGGACGCCATCTACGTCTCGGCGAAGACGGGCCGCGAGGTTCGCGTCAGGTAGCGCCCGGACGCGCCGCGGAGGCGGCCTCCCCCGCGGGGGCGCCTCCGCCCAGGGCGCGCGCCAGGGCTCCGCGCGCGAGCCAGTATTCGAGCCTGGCCTCGATCGCCTTTCGCTCGGCCGCAACCAGTTCCCGCCTCGCCGCGTGCAGGGCCATCGGCCCCGCGGCGCCGGCACGCGCCTGGCGCGAGGTCTCGTCCCAGATCTTCCGCGCCTGGACCAGGCAACCCTCGCGCTGCGACGCCTCCGCGCGCGAAGCGGCGTCGACCGCGACCGCGGCCGCGCGCGCCGCCGCGCCCGCCTCGGCCTCCAGGGCCGCCGCGCGGTCCGCCGCCTGCTCCCAGGCCGCGCGCAGGCGCGCCAGCTCCGCCTGTCCCTGGTCGAAAATCGGCAATCCCAGCTTGAGCGTGGGACCGGTCAGGCGTTCGCCGCTGCGCTCGCGCTCGCTCTCGACCCCCACCTCCACGCCCACGGGCAGCAGACGCGTCTTGCGCTTGAGCTCGTAGGCGCGCCACACCAGCTCCGCCTCGGCCCGCGCCGCGGCCACGTCCAGCCGCGCGCGGCGGGAAAGGCTCTCGATCGCCGTTATGTTCGGACGCGCGGCGGGCACCGCCGGCTCCTTGGTCGCGAGCGTCCAGCGCGCCGCGTCCGCGCCGTCCAGACCCATGAGGACGTTCAGCCGCTCCCGATCCGCCGCCACCTGCGCGTCCACCCGGGCGAGCTCGGTCGCCGTCTCGGCCGCCTCCGCCCTCGCGTGCGCGGCGGCCAGGGGCCCGGCGGACCGGCCCAAGGCCGCCGCCCGCGCCTCGTCCTCGGCGTGCAAACGCGCGAGCGTCGCCCGCCACTCTTGCCGGGCGGCCAGCGCGTGCCAGCCCGCGAACACGCGCGCCACGAGCTCGAGCGCCTCGTCGGCCGCGCGTTTTTCCGCCACGCCCAGCGACTCCCGCGCCAGCCTGCGGCGCAGCGGAATCATGAGCCCGTCCAGCACATTGAAGCCCACCGTGATGGTGCTCGCGGCGGGACCGCCTTCGGCGGGGAACCGAAGCGCGCCCGCGACATCGGGATTGGGCAGCCTGCCCGCCTGCCAGACATCGGCCTCCGCCAATCGCGCCGCCGCCATGGCGGCGCGCAGGCGAGGGTTGTTGGCCATGGCCGCGCGCGAGGCCGACTCCGCGGTCAGCGGCTCCGACAAGACGCGAGCCACCGCGGCCCTCGTTTCCGGCGAAGCCGGGCGCGCGTCCCAGGCACCGCCCGCATCCACCCCGCGCTCCCCGAGCTCGACCGCGACATCCGGCGCGACCCTCGACGCCGGAGCCGCGCAGCCGGCGAGCAATACTCCCCCCGCGACCGCCACGCACCACGCGCTGAAAAAAGCCGCGCGCGACTTCGTTCCTTGAATCATTTGGCGAGGCAAACAGGCCGCCGCGCCCGGGCGAGCGCGCTCGGACAGTATGACAAGATTGTCATCGGTCTGTAACTCGTGTCGCCGCCTCGTTCGCGTCCCGCCTGTCCGCCGGTCCGGCGAGACGCGCCCCTTAACTCACGCCTTCCAAAACCTGGCGGATGACCTTCGCGAAATCCGTGATCCTATACGGCTTGGGGATCATGCCGGAGAATCCATAGGCGCGGTGGTCGCTCATCACGGGATCGCTGGAGTAGCCGCTGCTCACGATGGCGCGGACCTGCGGGTCGATTTTTTGAATCTCCCGCATGCAATCGAGCCCGCCCATGGCGCCCGGAACGGTGAGATCCATGATCACGAGGTCGAAGCGACGCTCCTCCTCCATGGCGCGGCGATAGGCGTCAACCGCCGAGGCGCCGTCGGCGGCGGCCTCGACCTCAAAACCGAGCCGCCGAAGCAACTGCGAGGCCATGATGCGAATGGCCTCCTCGTCGTCCATGAGCAGCACCCGCCCGTTCATCGATGCGGCTCCGCCGAAAGGCGCGGCGGCGAGGGCGGACGACGCGGCCGACTTGGTCGCGGGAAGCCAGATGCGGAATACGGTGCCGCGACCCGTCGCGGACTCCACCTCGATGTAGCCGCCGTGTTTTTTCACGATGGCATAAACCGTCGCCAGGCCCAGGCCGCTGCCCTCGCGCTTGGTCGTGAAATAGGGATCGAAGATGCGGCTGACGTGCTCGGGCCGTATGCCCGAGCCGGTGTCCGTGACGGAGAGCCGAACGGTGGGGCCGGTCAGTCCGGTGCGCAGGGGAGGCGCTACGTCGTTGGCCAGGCTGATCCAGATCATGCCCCCTTGCGGCATGGCCTGGGCGGCGTTGATCACCAGATTTTGCACCACCTGGCTGATCTGCCCCTTGTCCACGTCCGCGGCCCAGAGCTCGGCCTCGAAGTCAAACTGGCACTTGGCGTTCGCGCCATGCAGGGAAAAACGCGCGGTCTCGCGCACCACCTCCGCCAGCTGCACCGCCGAACGGATCGGATCGCCGCCCTTGGCAAAAGTGAGCAGCTGCTGGGTCAAGTCTCGCGCGCGCAGCAGTCCTTTTTCCGCCTCCTGCAACCACTGCCCGCCCGAGCCCTGGACCTGCGTGTCCAGCATGGCGAGGGTGACGTTGCCCATCACGACGGTCAGCAGGTTGTTGAAATCGTGGGCTATGCCTCCGGCGAGCAGCCCGACCGATTCGAGCTTCGTGGCGCGCAAGACCTCGGCCTCCAGTTTCGCGCGCTCCGTCACGTCGCGCAGGACAAGCACCACGCCGGCCGGCTGGCTCGCTATGTCGCGAATCGGCGCGCAGCGCCCCTCCACCATTCGCGGCACGCCTTGCCGATGCATCAGCGCGGTGCCGGGAGGCAGCTCGACCACGAGGGCGTCCGACAGCGCCCGCTCATGCGGCGAAGGCAGCGGCTCGCGAGTCCGCTCGTGTATCAGCGCGCACACGTCGCCCAAGGGGCGCCCAAGCGCCGCCGCCTCGGTCCACCCGGTGAGCTGCACCGCCGCGTCGTTGAGATAATTGACCGCGCCTTTTCGGTCCGTGGTGATGACCGCCTCGACCATGGCGCGCAGGGTTACCCGCAAACGCTCGCGTTCCGAAGCCAGCTCCTCCTCGGCGGTTTTTCTGCCGTGTATGTCGGAGTGCGTGCCCACGAAGCGCACCGGTCCCCCGGTCTCGTCAAACTGGGCCAGGCCGCGGGCGAGAATCCAGCGATACCTGCCGTCCTTGCACAGCAACCGGTGCTCGACCCTCAGGGCGTCCGTGCGCCGGGCCAGATGCAGCTCCATCGCGCGCGCCGCCGCGATGCGATCGTCGGGGTGCACCAGCGCCTCCCACGCGACGCGCGAATCGTCGAGATCCCCCTCCGCGTAGCCGAGCATTTCCCGGCTGCGCTCGGAGACGAAAAAACGCCCGGTCAGAAAATCGATCTCCCATATGCCCGCGTTTATGCCGCGCACCGCCAGCTCCCAACGGTCCTCGCTCTGGCGCAAGCGAGCCTGGGTGCGACGCAGGTCGGTGACGTCGGAAAACACCGACAAGACCCGGGAGTGGTCCGGCTGGCCCGACTGGCTGGGCACCGACCAATGCTTGATCAACTCCAGCGTCTGGCCCGCGGGCAGATGCAGGGTCACGTTGGTGACCAACTCCGTGCGACCCTCCCAAAGCGCCAGCAACTCCGCGGCGAAGGCGCGTTCAAAATCGGGCGCGAAGCCGGCCAGGCGCGAACGCAGTTCCTGCAACGTGCTCATTCCCCCCAAGGCGAGCGCGGTGCGATTGGCAGCCACCACCTGCAGCCGGCCAAACTGCTCCACCAGCTCGTTTCCATGTTCGCGAAGATAGCCCTCCAGATCGCGCACGCCCTTTCGGCGCAACGAGGCCAGCCAGTCGGCCTGCTGACGCATGTCGGCGACCACGACCGCCACCGGCGCGTGATCAAAAAGAAACTGCAACTTCTCGGCGGAAACCGCGAAATCCTTCGCTTTGCGGCGATAGCGCCCGCGCAGCAGAAAAAACGAAAGCAAGGCCGCCACCGCGCCGACCGCCACCAGGCCGGGCCAGTCGTTAAGCATGGCTTCCGCCGACCACTCCTGCGCGGCCTTGGCCGACGAGGCGGACGCCGCGGCGGCGAAAAACGCACAAGCCGACCAGCAGGCACGCCGACGCTTTAGGGGTTCCATTTTGGGTATGCGGTTGCATTAACAACACACCAAGCGCCCGACCGGGATGTCGAGGCGCAAAAGACCGGCGACAGCCGGATCCCTTGTGCAAACAATAAGCGACTAATGCCGAGCCAACAAAGCCTTCAAGGTGCCCGCATCGCGCAAAAACGCTTCCGGCGCATCGCCGGGCACAAACTCCATTAGAGCGAAGCGGTCCTCCGTCAGCTGCGCGCACTCGGCGAAAAACGCCGCCCACCGCGCCGAGCCCTCGGCCAATGGATGCCGCTCCGCCGAGGTGGGCCACCAATGAAAGACATGGAGGTTGCTCATGCGCGCCCGGACCGCGCGCAACCCGGCCACGCAGTCTTCGGTGGCCTCGCCATTGTGCGGCTGCCAGTAGGTGAAAAGATTCGGATGCGACACCTCGGACAGCAAACGAACCGCCGATTCGTTGGTGTCGGTGAGCGTCCCGCCGTGAAACTCGGTGGACACGCTGATGCCCGCCTGCGCGGCCAGGCCCGCGATGCGCTCCAAATCGGCGCCGACGGAGCGACGCCCAGCCTCGTCCACCTCCGCCGATCCCTTGGTTCCGGGCCAGACCCGTATTGTCGGGGCGCCCAGCTCGCGCGCCGTCGCGAGGACTCGCTCGAAAGCCAGCCCGTCCGACTCGCTGAAGCCCGCCCGGTAGTAGCTCCCGTAAGCCGCCACGCGAAGGCCGTTCTCCTCCGTCAATTTTCTCACTTCGCGCGCCCGCGCGAGGTCGCCATGGGGCACGTGCACGTCGCCGCCCCACTCGATGCCGGTCAAGCCCGCCTCGCGCACCAAGGCCACGATCTCGGCGGGCGAGAGCTTGCGAAATGTGACTGAAACCAAACCTGGGCGAATCATCTCCGCAGCCCAGCACGAGGAGAGGTTCCCCACAAGCCCGACCCCACCGGCCGCGAGACGGAAAAGTTTTCCGGGAAACGCGTCCCCTCGCGCGTAACACCCTCACATGAACCCTCACATTCTGCGTCTTTTCGCTTTGTTCGCCCTCTCCACGCCGGTCTTCGCCGCCGACACCCCTGCGGCGGCCAAACCCTACCCGCTGACCACCTGCGTGGTCTCCGGCGAAGCCCTGGACTCCATGGGGGAGACCTACGTGCACACCCATAAGGAAGCGGGCAAGCCCGACCGCGAAGTTCGTCTGTGCTGCAAGGGCTGCCTGAAGAAGTTCAACAAAAACCCCGCCAAATATCTCGAAAAACTGGACGCCGACCGGCCCCTGCCCGCCAAACCCGACGTCCCCGACGCGCACGCCGGCCACGATCACTAAGACTGCACGAGCCGCTCCCATGCGCCTGCGACCCTTGCTTGCCCTGGCGAGCATCCTTTCGCCGCTCGCCTCCATCCGAGGCGTGGCGGCCGACGCTCCGCCCCCCGCCGCGGCGCTCGCCGCCGCGGCGGCTCAGTCACCCGCACTGCACGCCGCGCACGCTCGCGCGGAAGCCGCCCGCGCCCGCGCCGGGGCGGCCGGCCGGCTGCCCGACCCGGAGATAGAAGGCATGTATTCACGCGCCCGAGAACCGATGGGCGAAGATTATCCCATGTGGGAAATCAACCTGCGCCAACCCCTGCCCAAGGCGGGCGAACGCGCCGCCGACCGGGAGCGCGCCGCCGCCGTCGTCTCCATGGCCGAGGCCGACTACGCCGTGATGGCCGGCGAGCTGTGCGCGGACGTCGCCATGGCCCTCGCCGAGGCGGACGCGGCCCGCGCGCGCGCCGATTTGTTCGCCCGCCAGATCGAGCGTGTGGAGCGCGTGCTCGCCGCCATCGACGCGCGCCTCGCCTCGGGCTCCGGCCGCATCGCCGAGCGCCTCGCACTGCAAACGCGGATCGCCTCCCTGCGCCTCTCGCTTGAACAAGACACCCGCATGGCCGACGACGCCCTCGCCGAGGCGCGCGGTCGCCTGGGCCTGCCGCCCGACGCCGCACTGCCTCCTTTTTCCGCCCCGACCTCCGCCGAAATCGACGCGGACAATCTCCCCTCGCTCAGCCTTGCCTCCGCCAAGGCGGCCGAAGCGCGGGCGATGGCGCGCATGGCGCGCGCCTCCTCCCGCCCAATGACCGCCGTGGGACTGCGCTTCGAGCGAGAGGAACAAAGCATGGGCAACATGGACACCGTCGGCGTCTCCTTCATGACCGAGATTCCCTTCCGCTCCCGCGGCTACGCCCGCGCCGAGGAGCGGGCGGCCCGCTCCGAGGAGAACGCGGCCCGCTCCGAGGCCGAGGCCTCGCGCCATCGGGCTCGCGCCGCCGTCTCGCGGGCCGAACGCGCCGAACGCCTCGCCGGCGTTTCACGCCGCCTCGCCGAAGAAACCGCCGCCCGGCTCGACGCGGAATACGATTCGCTCGTCCGCTCCGCGGGCGCCGCCGGCGGCATGGGCGGCGAAATCCCCGTCCTGATGGTCCTGGAGATTCTCGAGCGCCAGACCGACACGCGTATCCAAATTATCGATGCGGAGGCGGCCGCGCGCGTCGCCCGCGCAGGACTCTGGAATCACGCCCCCGCATCCCTTTTCGCCACGCCATGAAATCCTTCGTCCTTTTCCTCGCCACCTTCGTGCTCGGCGCCGTCGCCGCCCTCGCCACGCGCACCGTTTTGCACGAGCCCTACGCCGAGCCCGCGGTCGCGGCGGCTCCCGCCCCGGATCCGCACGCCGGCCACGCCGCGGCCGCCCCCGACGCCAAAATCGTCAACACCGTCTGCGCCATCTGCGGCATGGACGTGGACCCCGGCATCAAGCCCGCGTCCTACGAGGGAAAGCTTGTCGGTTTCGGCTGCGCCGCATGCCCGGCCAAGTTCGCCAAGGACCCCGAACGCTACGGCCCCTCCGCGCTACGCAACGAAGTCGCGCCGAAGTAAACCACATCCCGCCCCGCCATGCGTCCCCTTCCCTCCTGGGTCGTCGCGCTCGCCGGCCTGGCCGCCGGCGCCGCCGCCATCTCCCTCCTGCCCGCCTCCGCGCTTTTTCACGCCGAGGATCACGCCCACGCCGACGGCGCGCTCGCCGCGACCGGCGAGCGCTGGGCCTGCCCGATGATGGACTTCATCGGCAACAAGCCGGGCGACTGCCCCGTCTGCGGCATGAAGATGACCAAGGTCGTCGCCGGCGAACTCTCCGCCGAGCAAACCCGGCGCATGGGCCTGGAAACCTCCGTCGTCACCCAAGGCCCCGCCCTGGCCACCGTGCGCGCCTACGGCGCGGCCGACTACGACCACCGCTTCACCAAGCTCGTCATCCCGCGTGTCGCCGGCCGCATCGTGCACCGCTTCGAGGCCACCTTCGGCTGCTGCGAGGAAGTCGAGGCCGGCGCACCCGTGATCGAACTCTACAGCCCCGAAGTCATCGCCGCCCAAGGCGAACTCCAGGCCGCGATCAAACTCAACGACCTAGCCCTCGTGACCAGCCTGCGGGATCGCTTCGCCCGGTGGAATCTCGGCTACGTGGCCGACGACATCGTCGCCGGAAAACCCGCGCGCGACACCATCATCGTCCACTCTCCCTTCGCGGGCAGCGTGCTCCAGACCGACGTCGACATGATTAACGAAACGCTCTCGGTGGGCCGCGAGGTCATGCCCGACACTCCGCTCCTTCGCCTCGTCGAACCCGACAAACTCGTGCTCGTCGTCCACGTGCCCGAGACCCGCGCCAACTGGATCGAGATCGGCCAGCCCGTGCGCATAGACAGCGACGACACCGGACCGCTTCCGCAAATCAAGGCCGTGGTCGGGCGCGTCGCCGGCGAGATAAACGCCTCCCTCCGCGCCCGCGAGGTCCGCATCCATCTGAGCGGCGCGCGCGAAGTCCTCTCGCCCGGCAGTTTGGTCGGCGCCCGCTTCGAGGTCGCCCTGGGCCCCGATCTCAAGCCGGCCGATCCCTCGGATCGCTCCACCTGGGGCGAGTTCGCGCTCGTGCCCAAAACCGCGGTCCTCTCCACCGGCGTGCGCAACGTGGCCTGGAAAATCACCAGCCGCGACAAATCCGGCCGCGCGCGCTTCGCGCTCGCGCCGCTCGTCCTCGGCCCGCGCATCGAGGACGCGAACGGCAACGACCTTTACGTCGTCCGAGCCGGCCTGGCCGCCGGCGACGAGGTCGTCACGCAAGGCGCCTTCCTCGTCGACAGCCAGGCCCAGCTCGCCGGCACCCCGAGCCTCCTCTTTCCGATTGGAGCCGCCGCGCCCGCCACGGCCCATAATCACTAAACTCCGGCGCCCGGTTTCCGGCGACTAGCATGATCTCCTTCGCGATCCGCAATCTGTTCATCACGCTCGCCGCGGCGCTGGCGCTCGCCGTCGCCGGCTTCTGGGCCTGGCGGCAGGTGCCGGTCGACGCCATTCCCGACCTTTCCGACAACCAAGTGATCGTCTGGGCCGAGTGGACCGGCCAGTCGCCGGAGGACGTCGACCGCCAGGTCACCTCGCGCCTCGCCCGCGAGCTTCAGGGTTTGCCCGGCGTGCAAACCGTGCGCGGCCTCTCGCTCTACGGCGGGGGCTACGTCTACGTCATCTTCGAGGATCGCCGCGATCTCTACGAGAACCGCACCCGCACGCTGGAACGCCTTTCCCAAGTCCAGGGCATCCTGCCCGCCGGCGTGGTCGCCAAGCTCGGCCCCGACGCGACCGCGATGGGCCAGGTCTACGCCTTCACCCTGCAAGGCCCGCGCGACACCGAATCCAAACGCTACGTCCTCGACCAGATCGTCGTGCCCGCCCTGCGCGCCGTGCCCGGCGTGGCCGAGGTGGCGCCCGCGGGCGGCGTGGTCCGCGAATACCAGATAGACATAGACCCCACGCGGCTCGAGGAGCAGGGAGTCACCATCGACCAGCTCATGACCGCGGTCCGCGCCGCCGGCCGCGACGTCGGCGCCATGAGCGTGGAGCAAAGCGGCATCGAGACCATGATCCGCGGCGCCGGCTTCATCCGCTCCGTGAAGGACGTGGAAAACATCGTTATCCGCGGCGACCGCATGAAGGGCGCGGGCGTGCGTCTCGGTCAGCTCGCCCAGGTGCAACTCGGCGGCCAGTTCCGCCAGGGCCTGCTCGCCGACGCCGGACAGGAGCAAGTCGGCGCCATCGTCGCGCTCCGCGTGCGCGAAGACCCGAAGCGCGTGATCGAGGGCGTGAAAAAACGCCTCGCCGACCTCGCTCCCGCGCTGGCGGCCGAGAAGCTGGAGCCGGTCGCCTTTTACGACCGCTCGCAACTCATCGAGGAGACAAACGCCACCGTCGTCGACAACCTGCGCGAGGCCATCGTGACCACCGTGCTCGTCGTCGTGGTGTTTCTGCTCCACCTGCGCGCCAGCTTCGCCACCGCGGTCAGCCTGCCCCTCGGCATGCTCTTCGCGTTCCTCGTCATGCATTTCCTCGGCGTGAGCGCCAACCTCATGAGCCTGGCCGGCATCGCGATCGCAATCGGCGTGATGGTCGACTTCGGCATCATCATGACGGAAAACATCACCCAGCATCTCGTCGATTTGCAGACGAAGTGCCGGCGAGAGGGCCGCCCGATGCCGACCTCGCCATGGGACGAGGAGATCATCGAGACCGTGGTCGCCGCCTCGCGCGAGGTGGCCCGGCCGCTCGTCACCTCCGCCGCCACCACGATCATCGGCTTTCTTCCCATCTTCGCCCTCACCGACCAGGCCGGACGATTGTTCATACCGCTCGCGTTGACCAAGACCCTTGCGATCAGCGGCGCGGTGCTGGTCGGCGTTTTCCTCGTTCCGGCGCTTTGCCGGCTCCTCCTGCCGCCCTGGCAAATGCGCAAGACGCCGCTGCTGCTCCTGGCCGGATTATTCGCCGGCCTGACCTTCGGCTGGTTCATCGGCGAAGGCTACACGCTGCCCGTCGATCACGGACGCTGGGCGCTCCACGTTCCGGGCTGGCTCTTCGCGCCCGCCCTCGCAGCCCTCGTGGGCTCCGCCGTCTGGCGCCTCGGCCGGGAAAAACTCGTCGACTACGAGAGCAACCCGACCAGCCACGCCATCCACGTCGGCTACGACTGGGCCTACACCCGCATTCAGCGCCGCAAGGGCGTGTTCGCCGCCGTCCTCCTCCTGCTCGCCGGCGGAGGCTACCTCGTCGGCCTGGGCTGGCCGCGCGTCGGCGCGCCGCTGCGCGCCGCGGTCTCCGCCGCAGGCGGGGATCTGCGCGCCACCCGGCTCGACGCGCTCCTGACCCGCTGGTTCCCCGGGGTCGGCTCCAGCTTTCTTCCGCCGCTCGACGAGGGCAGCCTGCTCTTCATGCCCTCCGTGCCCGCCACCGCGGGCCTTGGCGAGACCCAGCGCGTGATGATGATCCAGAACAAGGCCATCGAATCCGTGCCCGAGGTCGCCGGAGTGATGGGCAAGCTCGGCCGGGCCGAGACCGCCCTCGACCCCGCCCCCATCGGCATGATCGAGACGGTTGTATTGCTAAAACCCTACAAAGAGTGGCCGGTGGAGGACATCCTGCGCCCCGACGGCACGACCGAGCGCCGTCCGCGCACGCTGAACGAGGTGCGGGCCAGCCTGGCCGCCGCGACCGACCTGCCCGGAGTCGCGCCCAGCTGGCTCCAGCCCATCGAGACGCGCGTCGTCATGCTCTCCACCGGCATCCGCAGCCTCATGGCGCTCCAGGTGCTCGGGGACGACGCGGCGGCCCTGGAGAGCTTCGCCGAGCGCGCCGAGAAAATCATCCAGGCCACGCCCGGCGCGGCAGACGCGCAGATGCAGCGCGAGGGCGGCAAGCCCTACGCCGAGATCCGGCTCGACCCGGAAAAACTGGCCCGCTTCGGCTTCACCCAGGAGATGGTGCTGGATGCGGTGGAGAGCGCCTACGGCGGCATGCCCGTCACTTTCTCGGTCGAGGGAGCGCTGCGCTATCCGGTGCGCATACGTTACCTGCGCGAGCGCCGCGACGACCCCGACGAGCTGCTCGGGCTGCAGGTGGGAATGGCGGGGGAACACGGCGCCGTGCCGCTCTCCTCCCTGCTGGCCAGGCCCACGGTCTACACGCTCGATCTCCCACGCCCCGCTTCGGATATCGCGGCCTCGCTGCCTGTGACGCTGCAACGCAACTTCGCCGCCCTCTCCGATAGACGCGCCGAGCTGACGGTGCCCGCCGGTGAAAAAATCCCCGCCGCGCTCGCGCCTCATGTCGTCGCCGAACGCCCCAGCGAGCTGGGCCTCACCTACGTCATCGGCCCGATGGCCATTCGCTGCGAGGGCGGCAAACGCACCCAATACGTGATGTTCAACGCCGCGCCCGGCGCCGCCGAGGTGGACATCGTGCGCGCCGCCGACGAGCGACTCCAGGCCGCGCTCAAGGCAGGACAATTGGAGCTGCCCAAGGGGGCCACCTACCACTGGGTCGGACGCTACGAGCAGAAGCTCAAGGCCGACCGCACGCTCGGCTGGGTGATCGCCGTTTCCTTCTGCGTCATGGTGGTGCTTATTTTCATCGGCTCGCGCTCGTGGCTAATCACCGCGGTCATCGTCGGGTGCAACGCCACCGTCACCACCGCGGGCGGTTTTCTTTTCGTCTGGCTCTGGGGCGCGCAGCTCACCACCGCGGTCACGGTCGGCTTCCTCGTGCTTCTCGGCGTGATGTTCAACGACGGCATCCTGCTCGGCACCTACATCCAGGAGAAATTCAAGACGCACCCGGGCACGATGGACGAGGTCAACCGCCGCATTTTCGAGGCCGGGCTGCGCCGCAGGCGGCCGGCCATCATGACCAACGCCACGACCCTGCTCTCGCTCGTTCCCGTGCTCTGGGCCACGGGTCGCGGGGCGGAGCTCATGGCGCCCATGATGCTGCCCGTGATCGGAGGCATGATCTTCGACGTGGCCTCGCTGTTCTCCGTGCCGGTCTTCTATTCGTGGTATTGGGAGCGCCGCCTCGCCCGCGAAGCGCGCGCCGCAAAAGCCCTCGCCGCGTGAACCGCGAGCAACGCCTTCGCTTGCTGCTGAATCGCCGCGCGGATTTCGCGCGCTTTCTTGCCGCGCGCCTCGGTGGCAACGAGGCCGACGCGGAGGATCTCCTTCAGCACGGGCTCGCCAAGGCCTTCGAAGATGAGGGCCCGCGCGAAGACGAACGGCTGGTGCCGTGGTTTTATCAACTCCTGCGCAACGCCGCGGTCGACCACATCCGTTCGCGCCGCGCCGCGATCCGCCGCGAAGAACACTGGATAAGCGAATCCCAGACGCTCTCATACGATGTAGCGGAAACACAGCGCCAGCTTTGCGCCTGCCTAGAGCCTTTGATCAACACCCTGCCCGCCGCGCAGGCCGACCTGGTGCGCCGTTGCGAAATCGGCCGGGAACCGGTCAAGACGGCGGCCGACGCGCTCGGTCTAGCGCCCAACGCCGCGAGCGCGATCCTGCATCGAGCACGCGCCGCCCTCAGGCGCAAACTCCAGGCTTTTTGCGGAGATTGCGCCCGCGGAGCCTGCCTCGACTGCGACTGCGAAGCGTAAGATTCTGCGGACGGCTCCGTCTCCGGGGTGAACATGCACTCTTCTTGCTCCGTCGACTCCTCCGCCTCCCAACGCCCCGTCTACATGGGGCTGCCCCATGAACGCGTGCTGCGGCCACGCTTCTGGACGGCGCTCGCCCTGACCGCTCCGCTGCTCGTCCTCGCGATGGGCGGGATGCTTTTGCCCGGACTGAATCACGCCCTGCCCCACCCGCTCAACGGCTGGCTGCAACTGGCGCTGGCGACACCGGTGTTCTTTTGGTGCGGCGCCTTTTTTATCCGGCGCTGGTGGAAATCCATCCGCGAGCGCGACACCAACATGTTCACGCTCACCGTGACCGGCACGGGGGCGGCTTATTTTTACTCCCTGGCCGCCCTGCTCTTCGGCGATCGTTTTCCGGCATCGATCCGCGGCGCGCACGGGCCCGAGCTCTACTTCGAGGCCGCGGCGGTCATCACCACGCTGGTCCTGCTCGGCCAGATTCTGGAGCAACGCGCCCACGCCCGCACCGATGCGGCCATACGGGGCCTGATGGACCTCGCGCCCAAACTCGCCCATCGCCTGCGCGCCGACGGCGTGGAGGAAGACGTGCCCGTCGCGGATATCCGGCCGGGCGACCGGCTGCGCGTGCGCCCGGGGGAGCATCTGCCGGTGGACGGCGTTCTCGTCGAAGGCGCGGCGGACATCGATGAATCCATGCTCACGGGCGAGCCCCTGCCCGCGACCAAGCGAGAAGGCGACGCGGTGCGCGCGGGCACGCTCAACTCCACCGGCTCCTTCGTCTTTCGCGCCGAGCGCGTCGGCGCCGACACCCTGCTCGCGCAAATCGTGCGCCTGGTGGAGCAGGCGGTGGAAAGCGAGCCGCCCATAGCGCGTCTGGCCGACCGCGTCTCGGCGTGGTTTGTGCCCGTCGTGCTGGCCACGGCGGCGACGACCTTTGCAGCCTGGTCGCTGCTGGCCGAAAACGGCTGGCTGCCGGGTTTGGTTCACGCCGTGGCGGTGCTCATCATTGCCTGCCCTTGCGCGCTAGGGTTGGCGACGCCGGTTTCCATCGTCACCGGCATAGGCCGCGGCGCGCAGGCGGGCGTGCTGGTGAAGGACGCGACCGCGCTGGAAAAACTGGAACGGGCCGACACCGTCCTGCTCGACAAGACCGGGACGCTCACCGCGGGCCGGCCCGCGCTTGTGGCGACGGAACCGGCGGCCGGCTCGGGATGGTCCCCCGACGAACTGCTGAGGCTCGCGGCGGCGGCCGAGCAGCCAAGCGAGCATCCGCTGGCGCGAGCCATAGTGGATGCGGCGAGGGCGCGCAGGCTGGCACTGCCCGCGGCGGAGGATTTTTCCGCCGAGCCCGGATCGG
>JAIXVY010000018.1 GCA_027482505.1 Opitutaceae bacterium
CCATCGGCGTCGGCACGGCGCTGGCATTGGTCAGGGCGATATGCAGCGCCAGGTGATCGGGCGCGAGCCGGGCCATCAGCTGCGCCGTGCCCCGGAAGGGCGGGCGGTCGAAGCGGCAGGTGAGGAGGAGCCGGTCGGGTGCGGACTCCGCGATCTCCCACGCCATGTCGCGCAGGACGCCGTGGATGGCGGTGTCTTCCTCCGGCCGGTTGATCGGCATCCGATGCGCGACGCCATCCACCAGGATCCGCCCGCCATCCAGCCGGTTGGTCCAGGGCGCCATCAGGAAGGAACCGTGGAAGCCGCGATTCGGGTCGGCGCCCTCCGGCACGGGACGCAGCAGGTCGCGGCCCTGCCAGGCGAGGCGCGTGAAGGCCGCGCCGCGGTCCGGCAGGATCGTCGCTTCGGCCTCGCCGGCGCGCAGCGTGGTCATTCGAGGTCGAAGGCGTCGCGCGGCGAAAAGCCGCCTTTGCGCGAATACTCGATCGGGCAATAGAAGCCGCCCTGGTAGCGTTCCTCCACCGGGTCGTCGGTGACGACCGTCTCGATCTCGGCACGAAAGGCCTCGGCGCTGTCCTCGGGCGTCCAGCCGATGCGGTCGCGGTGGTCCTTTGCCCAGAAGCTGGCCGGGTTGGCGGAGGCGCCCCAGATCACGGCATGGCCGACGCGCTCGGCCAGGATGCAGCGGATCATCATGCGGGCGAGGTCCGGATAGGACAGCCAGGTCGAAAGGCCGCGCGCATTGTTCGGCTGCGGCAGGCAGGAGCCGATGCGGACATTGACGTTCTCGACGCCGTGCTTGTCCCAGTACATCCGGCCCATCAGCTCGCCATAGGCCTTGGACAGGCCGTAATAGCCATCCGGGCGGAACTGGCAGTCGTGGTCGAGCCGCGCGGCATTGCCCTGCGGCCGTTCATGGAAGCCGATGGTGTGGTTGGAGGAGGCGAAGACCACGCGCGCGCCTTCGCGGCGTGCGGCTTCGTAGATGTGATAGAGGCCGCGCAGATTGGGGCCGATGATCTCCTCGAAGGGGCGCTCCACGGACACGCCGCCGAAATGCAGGATGGTGGAGCAGCCTTCGGCCTGGCGGATGATGGCCAGCCCTTCGTTCAGGTCGGCCTTCACGAAGCGCGCCCCCGGCGGCAGCGGATCGGGGAAGGGGTGGATATCGGTCAGGCGCAGCGTGAAGCCGGCGGCGCCAAGCTCGCGCGCCAGCATCCGGCCGAGCGCACCGGAGGCGCCGGTGAGCAGGATGGGTTTCGGGTGCATGGTGGCCGTCCTTTTTGGGGTCTCTAGCCTTGGTAGCCGAGCAGCAGCCGCGGCAGGGTGAGCGAGACCTCGGGGATGTAGGTGGTCAGCGCCAGCGCCACGAGGATGGCGCCCCAGAAGGGCCAGATGGTGCGCATCACCTCCTCGATCCTGATCTTGCCGATGGCGCAGCCGACGAAGAGCACGGCGCCGACGGGTGGCGTGGTCAGGCCAAGCCCGAGATTCATCATCATGATCATCCCGAACTGCACCGGGTCCACGCCGATCGCGGTGACCACGGGCAGGAAGATGGGCGTAGTGATCAGGATCAGCGCCGCCATGTCCATGACGCAGCCCAGCAGCAGCAGGCAGAGATTGATCAGCAGCAGGATGACGATGGGGTTGTCGCTGATCGCCAGCATGCCGTCGGTCAGAAGATCCGGCACGCGATAGAGCGCGAGCAGATAGGCGAAGGCGGTCGCCGTGCCGACCAGCAGGAACACCACCGCCGAGGTCCGCACACTGGCCGCGACGGCGATCTTGAAGCTCTCCCACGACAGGGCGCGATAGACCAGGATCGTCACCGCCAGCGCCCAGATGGCGCCGAAGGCCGCGCTTTCCGTCACGGTGAAGATGCCGGACAGCACGCCGCCCAGGATGATGATGGCGGTGAACAGGCCCGGGAAGGCGTCCACGAAGGTCCAGGCCAGGTGCCGCAGGCCCTGGAAACGCTCCGCCGGATAGCCGCGCCGCACCGCCATCACATAGGCGGCGAGCGCCAGCAGCAGGCACATCATGATCCCCGGCACGATGCCCGCGATGAACAGCGCCGAGACCGAAATGCCCCCGCCCGCCGCCAGCGAATAGAGGATCATGTTGTGGCTCGGCGGGATCAGGATCCCGGCGATGGAGGAGGTGACCGTCAGGCTGACGGCGTAATCCACCCCATAGCCCTTCGCCTTCATGGCCGGGATCAGGATGGTGCCCGTGGCCGAGGTGTCGGCGACCGCCGAGCCGGAGATGCCGCCGAACAGCATGGAGGTGGAGACATCCACCATGCCAAGCCCGCCCCGCATCCATCCCACGCAGGCCGAGGCGAGCGCGATCAGCCGCCGCGCGATGCCGCCATGCAGCATGATCTCGCCCGCGAAGATGAAGAAGGGGATCGCGAGCAGCGAGAAGATGCTCATGCCGCTCGCCATCTGCTGGAACGCGACGGCGGGGTTCAGCCCTTCGTAGAGAAAGCCCACCACGGCCGCGATGCCGAGGCAGAAGGCCACGGGAACGCCCGCCATGATGCCCACGGCGAAGACGGCGAAGATCAGGAAAAGGCCGGGTTCCACGCGCGCTACTCCAGGAAGGCGGCGGCGATGCCGCGTTTCTCGGGCGCCTCGGGCGAGAAAATGTCGAGCAGCACCTGCTCGATGGCGAAGAGCACCATGAGCAGCCCGCCCATCACCATCGGCGCATAGGTCCAGCCCTGGCTGATGCCGAGCAGTGGAATCTTGAAGGGTCCCACCATCTCAACCAGTTCCCAGGACCACCAGGCCATGCCCGCGCCGAAGACGCCCATCAGCGTGTCGCAGCCGAGCGCCACCATGCGCTGCGCCCGCGGCGGCAGCGCCTCACGCAGGCCGAGCACCGAGAGGTGGAAGCGCTCCCGCACGCCCACCGCGGCCACGGGCATGGCGATGGAAAGGATGGCGAGTGTCGCCACCCGCTCGATCCAGGTCGGCGTGTCGTTCAGCACGTAGCGGCCGAAGACCAGCCAGCCCATCATCGCCACCAGCACCACCAGCGCCACGCCGGCCACTGCGATGGTGGCCGCCGAAAGCGCGCCCAGCGCCCGCGAGAAGAGCGCGAGCGCGGGGGGGAGCGGCGCGCTCACCGCAATTCGCGGATGCTGCGGACCAGGCTGCTCAGCGCCGGCGTCGCCGCGTATTTCGCGTAGACCGGCTCCATCATCGCGGCCCAGGGGGCGCGGTCATTGATCTCGATGACCGTGACGCCGGCCGCCACCACGCGCTGGCGGCTGACCAACTCACGCTCGGCCCAGAGGCGGCGCTGCAGCACGGCGGATTCGCGGGCGGCCTCACGCATCATGGTGCGGTCCGCCTCGCTCATCCGCTGCCAGCGCTGGCGGGAGACGGCCAGCACCTCCGGCACGTTGGAATGCTCGGTGGTGGAGTAGAAGCGCGCCACCTCGAAGTGGCGGGTGCTTTCGTAGCTGGGCCAGTTGTTCTCGGCGCCGTCGATCACGCCGGATTGCAGGCTGGTGAAGACCTCGCCGAAGGGCAGGGGCGTGGGGTTGGCGCCGAGAGCCCGCATCAGGTCAATCCAGAGATCGGAGGTCTGCACGCGGATCTTCATGCCGCGGAGATCGGCTGGCGTGCGCACCGGCCGCGTGGTGTAGAGGCTGCGCGCGCCCGCATCATACCAGGCGAGCGGGATGATCCCGATCGCCTCCAGCTCGCGCGTGATCGCCTCGCCCGCCACGCCGTCAATGGCGCGCTGCATATGGGCCACATCGCGGAACAGGAAGGGCAGCGTGACGACGTTGGTGGAGGCCGCCAGATTGTTGAACGGCGAGAGGTTGAAATTGCCGAAGTCGATGGCGCCCAGCCGCATCTGCTGGATCGCCTCATCCTGCTGGCCCAGCTGCGCGGAGTGGAAGGTGCGCATGCGGATGCGGTTGTTGCTGCGCTCCGCCACCATGCGGGTGAAGGCATCCATGCCCTGGCCGTTGGGGTAGTCCGTCGCGTGGATGTTCCAGCCGCGCCACTCCTGCGCTGTGGCGGGCAAGGCGGCGAGGACGAGCATCGCACAGGCGGCGAGCATGCTTCGGGCGGACATGGACTTCTCCTCAAACCGGGTGCTC
>JAIXVY010000258.1 GCA_027482505.1 Opitutaceae bacterium
GGGGGCCAGATCGTGGCTGATGGTCGGCGCGGTGTTGCCTGCGGCGTGCGAGACCCGAACGACCCAGGAATCCGAAGCCAGGGTCGAAGACGTCTCGATGGCCCAGCTGACGTCGCCATTGAGGATGGCCTCGGCGCCCTTGGCGTAGGTGACCACGGTGCCGGCCAAACCGGGGGGCGCGGCGGCCGCGACCTGCGGATCGGTGCCGAGCGCGTATTCCACCAAGTTCGACGCGCCGTCATTGTCCGGATCGGCCGTGTCGGCGGCGGACGGGCCGGACAAGCCGTTCTCGGCCGCCCAGGAGAGGAAGTTTTCCGTGACGGTGAGCACAAAGGTCTCGTCGGTGCTGAGCGCGCCGTCGCTGACCGTGATGGTGACGGTGGCGGTGCCAGCGAGGCCGCTCACGGGCGTGACCGTGACGGTGCGATCCGCGCCGCTGCCGCCAAGCACGATGCCGGAAAGAGGCACGAGGTTGGTGTTCGAGCTGGAGCGGGTAACGACAAGCGCGGAGGCGGCGGACTCGGCGTCGCCGAGCGTGAAGGTGATCGCGCCGGTGTTGCCTCCGGCGGCGACGGAGCGGTCCGCGATCGCGGAAATGGTGGGAGCAGTGTTTTGCACGGTGCCCTCGGTGACGACGGAGAGCACGCCGGTGGTCTCGCGGAAGGTCCAATCGTAGCCGCCAAAGGTGCCGGTCCAGGTATCGGCGGAGCTGCGAGTCAGCGCGCCGTTCAGGCTGCCGGAGACCGTCACGCTCGCGAAGTCGCCGCTCTGGCTGCCCAGATCGATGAGATTGTAGGAGGCGTCGGGAGTGGCGGTGGAAATGGCGACGACCAAGTTTCCGCCCAGAGTGAGATCGGCCGCGCCGGCGTTGAAAAAACCGTTGGCGCCGGCGCCCGCGCCGAGGGTGAGGTTGACGCCGGCGAGGCTGTAGGCGGTCTTGGCCGCGACCTCGAGAGTGGCGCCGCTGTCCACCCGGTAGGCGGTGCTGGCGAGCGTGCCGGTGGCGTCGAGGACGAGCTTGCCGGCGGAGACGGTGGTGAGGCCGGTGAAGGTGTTGACGGAGGACAGGGTGAGCGCGCCGGCGCCGGATTTGGTCAACACGCCGACCTCGCCGGACTTGTTGCCCATCGCCGCCTTGATGGCGACATCCTGGCCGTTGGTGTCGACGGTAAGGCCGCCGTCGCCGAGCGAGGTGGTGAAATTACCGCCGTTGAGATCGATGAGATTAACAAAAGTGGGATCGAGGGGCGTGATGCGCACGAAGGTGGCGCCGTCAAAGGTGACGCTGGACGCGGCCGCGCCGGCCACGGAGCGAAGCAGGGGCGTGCGGAGGACTGCGCCACCCTGCACGGTAAGATTCCCCGAGGCGCCGGCGGCGGAGCCAAGCTGGAACAGCGTGGTCGCGATCACGGTGCCGGAGTTGATGTTCATGGTGCCCACGCCATGCACGCCGGCGTTGCTCTGGCCGAGACGGATGCCGGTCGAGCTGGTGAGGGTGACGCCATCCACGTTCAGCGTGTTCGAGTTGGTTTGCCCGATATCGAAGTTGATGCAGTTGATGGTCACCGCGCCGGCGCCGCTCAGGGTGACGACCGCGCCGTTGTTGATGACGTCGTATTCACCGTTCGTGGTGAGCGTGAGGGTCCGTCCCGCGGCGACCGACCAGATCTGGGATCCCGAGATCGCGACGAACGCGGCCTGTCCGGTGGAGCCGCGCGTCAGCGTGAGATTGCGCGAGCCGTTGAGGGTGATGCCGCCCGTGCCCACGGTCAAAACGTGGGCGGCCATCGCGAGATTCAGATCGGCGCCGGAGCCGCTCACCGTGATGCCCTGCGTGGTGATGCCGCCGTTGAGGGCGAGGCCGGCAAGGTTGACGGTCGAGGTGGAGTCGAAAATCGCGGCCTTGGTGGCGCTGGTGGTGAAATTGTTCCAGTTGGATGAGTTGTTCCAAAAGGCATTGGTTCCGGCGCCGGTCCAGACCGTCGTGTCCTGCGCGAAAACCGGAGCGGTGCAAGCGGTGACCCAAAGGCCGATGAGACGAAGAAGCTTAGGGTAATGCATGGGATGATGGGGAAAAGTTTGCGGGTGAAATACACGCAGGACTCGCCGCCCCGATTCGGGCGCGGACTTGGGGGTTCTTCACGGTAGCCCAAGCTCCTGCGTCTTCCTACCGATACACCTGACAAGAATCCGCCGATTTACGACGTTCGGCCGAACATCAAAACACTTCATTAAGTAACCCAAAAGCATTTGGTCTGTTATAGCTTACGAAGAAATATTTCCGGCCTTAAAAACGCGGGCGCGCGAAAGGATGCGGGGATGTTTTCACGGGCGCTCAAGGCGCGCGGGTGACACGCAGGCGGACGAAATTTCGGGCGAGCCCGCCGGTCGCGAGATCGTAGGCGATGGCCGGCGCCGGATCGCCGGCGGCATGGGCCACCCGCACAGTCCACGAGTCCACCGCGAGGGTCGGAGAAGTCTCGATGGTCCAGGCGACGTCGCGATTGGCGATGGCTTCGGCGCCTTTCGCATAGGCGACCACCGTGCCGGAAACCAAGGCGGACGCGGATGAGGAGACGCGGGGATCGGCGCCAAGGGCGTATTCCAGCAAATTGGGCGAGCCGTCGCCGTCTGGATCAGCCGTGTCGGCGGCGGCCGGGCCGGACAAACCGTTTCCCGTAGCCCAAGAGAGGAAATTGGGCGTGACGGTGAGCACGAAACTCTCGCTTGCGGTGAGCGCGCCGTCATCGGCGGTCAGCGTGATGGTGGCCGTGCCCGCGAGGCCCGCGACGGGTGTCACGCTCACGGTGCGGGAGGCTCCGCCGCCGCCGAAGACGATGTTGCCCGCGGGCACGAGCGACGGATTGGAGCTGGCGCGGGTGAGCACGAGGGCGGCGGCGTCCGTCTCGGCGTCGCCGACGGTGAAGGCGATGGCGCCGGTGGCGCCGCCGGACGGGATGGCGCGGTCGCCGATCGCGGAGAGGGTCGGCGGAGTGTTGGCGCCGGAGAGCGCCGACTCGCGGGCGTCGGCCCCGATGGTCTGCACGACGACGGACTGATAGTTCGCGCCAATTGGGATGTTCTCGAAATAAAACCAGTTGCTCACCGTCGCGCCGGCGAAGACGAGCGAACCGTCGGCGAGACGAAGATAGACATGGTAACCCTGGCGCTCGCCGGGGGCATGGTCCCAGCGCACGCGTCCGCTCGCGATGCCGTTCCAGCCGACGACATCAAGCGGCTGGATGTTGGCCGGCGGCTGCGGCGCGGGCGCGGTGGCGTTATAAATCGCAAGCTGGCCGACGCGAATCTCGTAGGCGGGCACGGGCGTGGCGGAGGCAAAGCGGAGCGCGATGGCGGCGATGCGTTTTCCGGCCTGGGCGCCGAGGTCGATCACGGTCTCGTTCCAGCCGTTCACCGCGCAGGCGCCGGCCGGATAAAAGGTGAAGCTCGCCGGCGCGGCGGCGAAGGAGCCCCCCACCTGCATGAGCGAATCCACGCCGGATAGGCCGGGGCGCTTGAAAACGATTTTCAGGCGCGTGTCGGCGCCGACGGCGAGGTCGGTGAGGTAGAGACGCAGGGTGTTTTCCGCGTCGAGATTGCCGGAGACGCGCAGGCTGCCGCCGCCCCGGAAGGCGTCGCCCTCCCAGAGCTCGGGCACGAGCTTCGTGCCGGGGCTGTCGATGATCCAGCGCCAGGTGGGCAGGACGGATTGGAGACCGCGGTTCCACCAGACGCCTGGGCGCACGACGACGCCGTCCTCGTAGTAGTTGGCGCCGCGGCCGAGGTTGAAATCGGTGGCAAAAGGCAGGGTGTTGATGACGGAGCGCTCGGCGATGTAGTGAGCGAGGCCGCGCCAGTTGCCGGTGCCGACGGTGGCGGAGGTGTTGCGCGGATCGCCGCTCGCGCCGGTCCAGAACAGATCCTGGTCGGAGAGCTGGGTGGCGTATTTGAGCGGCTTGTAGATGCCGACGGACGTGAGGTGGTTTTGCCCCGGCGGGAAAATCTTGTCGAGGTTGAGGCGGATGGCGGTGGAGGCGCGGAAGTCCTCCGCCTCGGCCTCGACGCCGGTGAAGATCTCGTAGGGATCGACACCGAGCGAAAGGGCGTAGTTGCGCGTGAACGCCGTGAGCGGGGCGCCTGGAACGGTAGGGAACTCGGAATTGACGCCGGCGAAGTCCGCGAAATCGACGAACATCGACTGCGCGATCGGCTCGCCGGTGTTGTTCTGCAGGCCGGTGCTGTAGTTGTGGCGCAAATACCAATCGTTATTTGAATTGAGGTGGTCCTGCCACTGGATGTTTCCCGCCTCGGTCATCGAGTCATACCAGGTGACGCGGATGGAACTGTTTTGCCGGATGTAGCGGATAAGGTCGCGCATCGCGGCGGCGTCGGCCGCGGTGCCGCCCTCGGTCTCCTGGTTGATGAACCAGCCGTCGAAGCCGTAATACCGGGCCATCGCGATGAGCTTGTCGGCGGCGGGATAGGTGTCGCCGACCTTGTTGAGAAAATTCTGCACCCAGGCGTAGTTGCCGCCATAAACGAGGGGCGGGAAAAAAATCGTGCCAAGGATGGGCACGCCGTTGCGGTGGGCGTTGTCGATCATCTCGGCGGTGGGCGGCACGATATTGATCGCGCTGATGCCTCCCCAGTAGACCGACTCCTCGAGATACTGCCAGTAAGTGAAAGTGTAGACCGAGCCGCTTCCGCCCTGCGGCCGGTTGCCGGCGTAGGTGTCGAGGGCCTGCACGCCGCCCTGGCTGGAGCGGGCGTTCGCGTTGGCCTTGAGCGCCGGGAAGACGTTGAAGCGCGGCCGCAGCGGCACGGTGGCGACGTTGAACGGCGCGTCGGGATCGACCGCGGGATTCCAGGCGAGGAGCTCGGCCACGGTGAAAACCGGCTTGGCCGGCATGACGGGAAAAACCGGGCGCGCACCGAGCCATTTCGCCGCGAGCGCCTCGCGCTGGGTGGCGAATTCCGCCGCAGTGAGACGGGAGGAAAAGAGCTTCACCTCGCCGACCGAGCCGCTGAGGAAGCGGGCGGAGTTGCCCATGCTTCCGAGGGTGAGCGGCAGGCCGGAGCCGGCGAAATTGCCCTTGGCAATAGTCGCGGCAAACTCGGTCTCACTCAACGAATCCCAGAGCGTGAGCGCGCCGGTGGCGGCGTCGTAGTTTACGCCGATGATGACGGTGGAGCCAGCGGCCACGCGCCGATCGCCGGAGGGCCGGGTGACTACCGCGCCGCCGAAGTAGGTGACGAGCTGGCCGGCGGAATTGAAGCGCAGGCCGAAGCCTCCGGCGGTGTTGACCGAGGTGACGCCAAGGATGTCGCTGGGTTCGGTGGCGGAACTGAGCGCGTCCACGCGCAGCGACACGAGGGCGGAGAAGCCGGTGTTGGCGGAGGCGGCGCCGGCGAAGTTGAGCAAGCCGGCGGCGCCAGTCGCGTTGAGGAGCTGGAGGGATTTGGCGGGCGGACCGAACTGCACGCCGGGCTTGCCCGCGGCGAACGTGGTGGCGGCGGGAAAATTCACCGCGCCGGCGAAGGCGGTGGCGTGGTTGGCCGAGCCGGAGAGGTCGGACCATTGCGTGACGGGGTTGCCGATCACGCTACCCGCGACGCTCGCGTCGAGGTGCTGGAGCGGCCGGCGCACCCACGCGTCCTGCAAAGCGGCGCGCGCGGCGGCGAGATCGGCGGCGGGCAGCGCCTCATCGTAGAGGCGCACCTCGCCCACCGAGCCGGCGAGGAAGCGGCCGGTGTTGCCCATGCCGCCAAGCAGCAGAGGCAGGGCTGACCCGGCGAAGTTGCCCTTGGGAATGGTCGCGACGACCTCGGAGGCGTTGAGCGAATCCCAGAGCGCGAAGCGCCCGGTCGCGGCGTTGTAGTGGAGCGCGAAGACCACCGTGTCGCCGGCCGCGACGCGGCGGTCGGCCTCCGGGCGCTGGACGATGACGCCGCCGAGATAGGCGATGACGCGACCGGCGGAGGTGTAGCGCAGACCGAGACCGCCGGCTGTGTTGACCGTGGTGACGCCGAGCACATCGCTCGGCTCGGTGGTGCCGGAAAGCTGGTCCACCCTCGCGGCGATCAAGAGCGTGAAGCCGGATTTCGCCGAGGCCGCGCCGGCGCCGGAAAAGTCGAGCAGGCCGGCCGTCGCGGCGGCGTCGAGGAGCCGGAGCGTCTTGAGCGGCGGGCCGAATTGCAGGCCGGCGACGCCGGTCGCCAGCGCGTTGGCGGCGGGATAGATCACGGCGCCGGTGGCGGACGCGGCGTGGTTGCCCTTGCCGGATTGGTCGATCCACGACTGGACCAGGCCGCCCGCGCCGACGGTGACGCTGGCGGGGCTGGCGGAGGTCAGTCGCTGAATCAACTCGGCGCGGGCGCAGGTCGCGAACAGCAGCGCGACGGACAGACGGGCGAAGACGCGGAGAAAAAAATTGCCTGTGATAACCATGGGCGAACCGGTCCTGGGCGCGGGCGGAGGGGACGGCGCGACGGTGGTCGCGCGCGGGGAGCCTGCGCCCGGAGATGGGGCGAGACAGAAGCTAATCGCGTTTACGCCTTTCTCCCACCGGCGCCTCGGACGCTCATCCGTCAAAAAAGGACGTGGGAAAATGCGGCAGGGGGCGGCTCAGGAGAGGGTCTTTTGCCGACGATAGCTCGACGGACTGACGCCGAGGGCGCGCATGAAGATCTTCCCCATGTGGTCGGCGGACGTGAAGCCGGAGCGCTCGGCGACCTCCTCCATTTTCCTGCGCTTGGGATCCTCGAGCAGACGCTGGGCGTGCTCGAGACGCCGGCGGGTGATTTCCTCCGCCATGGTGCGGCCCACGTGCTTGAGGAAGGCGTCGTGCAGGCGGCGCGAGCTCATGGGAATCTCGGACGCGACGGCCTCGGCGGTGAGCGGTTCGGTGTAGTGGTCCCAAATCAGGCGCAGCGCCTTGGCGACGTTGGGGTGCTCGATGGCGAGGATATCGGTGCTCTTGCGGGTGACGACGCCCTTGGGTTGGACGAGCAGCTTTCGATCGGTGACCGGCTCGCCCTTCATCAGGCAGTCGAGGATGCGGGCGGCCTCGTAGCCCTGCTTGGCCTGATCGTCGTCCACGCTGGACAGCGGCGTGGTGGCGAAGCCGCAGCGAAGCTCGTCGTTGTCCACGCCCAGCACGGCGACCTCCTCGGGAACGGAGAGGCCGGCGTTTTCGCAGGCGTCGAGGATCTCGATCGCGCGATCGTCGTATTCGGCGAACACCGCCACCGGTTTGCGCAGAGCGGCTAGTTTTTCCTCGAGCCAGCTCGGGTCGCCCGTCCCGCCAGTCGCGTCGGTCCGACGCCCGTCGGCCGGACGTTGCAGAAGGGTCAAATCATGGCCCGCCTCGGCAAA
>JAIXVY010000355.1 GCA_027482505.1 Opitutaceae bacterium
CCCCCGCCTCCGTCCGCGTCGCCGACGCGGGCAAGCTCCCCGACGGCGGCCAAACCCGTTCACAAGGCTGACCATGAGCTTACCCGCCTCCCCCACCTCGCCGCTCTGGGCCTCGCTCCACCAACTGCCCGACGCCGCGCCGCTCTCCGGCGACGCCACCGCCGACGTATGCGTGATCGGCGCCGGCGTCGCCGGCCTCACCACCGCCCTGCTCATCGCCCGCGAGGGAGCCAAGGTCCTCGTGCTCGACTCGGGCCGTCCCGGCGCGGGCGAGAGCTCGCGCACCACCGCGCATCTTTCCAACGCCATCGACGACCGTTTCTACAACATCGCGCGCTGGCACGGCCGCGAGGGCGCGCGGCTCGCCGCCCGGAGCCACGGCGCGGCCATCGACCGCGTGCAGGGGTTCGTCGAGGAACTGGGCCTCGCGTGCGATTTCCGGCGCGTCGACGGCCATCTCTTCGCCGACGCCGGCCAGGACGAGTCCGCGCTCGACGACGAATTCGAGGCGGCCCGGGCCGCCGGCCTGTCCGACGTCTCGCTCACCGCCTGGCCCGTGCCCGGCGGCGGACCGCGCTGCCTGCGTTTTCCCCGCCAGGCCCAGATCTCGCCCTGGCCCTACCTCGCCGGCCTCGCCGACGAGTTCACGCGCCTGGGCGGACGCCTGCACGGCGGCACGCGCGTGCACGACGTCATGGAGGGCCGCGCGTCCGTCGTGCGCACCGCGGCCGGCCTGCGCGTGGCGGCCAAGGCCGTCGTCGTCGCCACCAACACCCCGATCAACGATCGCTTCGCCATCCACACCAAGCAGCACCCCTGCCGCACCTATGTGGTCTCCCTGCTCGTGCCCGGGGACGCCATGCCGCTCGGACTTTTTTGGGACAACGGCGATCCCTACCACTACGTGCGCCTCGCCCCTTCGCGCGTGCCCGGCATGTGCGCGCTGGTGGTCGGCGGCGAGGATCACCGCACGGGCGAGGACGAGCATCCCGAGGCGCGCTTCTCCCGGCTGGAGAGCTGGGCGCGGGAGCGCTTTCCCGTCGCGCCCGGCTCGCCCTCCATCCGCTGGTCCGGCCAGGTCATGGAGACCATCGACGGACTCGCCTACCTCGGCCGCAACCCCGGCGCGCACGACAACATCTTCGTGGCCACCGGCGATTCCGGCATGGGCATGACCCACGGCACGCTCGCGGGCATGATCATCACCGATCTCTTCCTCAACCGCGCCAACCCCTGGAGCCATCTCTACAATCCCGGCCGCATCACCGTCGGCGCGGCTCTCGCCTACGCGAAGGAAAACCTGAACGTCGCCCGCCACTACCTGGACTGGGCGCGACCTCGGCCGGGCGGGGGCGACGACGCCGACCTCACGCCCGGCCAGGGGCGCGTGGTGCGACGCGGCGCGCACAGGATCGCCCTCCATCGCGACCAGGCGGGCGTGCTGCACGAACGCTCCGCCGTTTGCCCCCACCTCGGCTGCGCGGTCGCGTGGAACGCGCTGGAAAAAACCTGGGACTGCCCCTGCCACGGCTCGCGCTTCCAGGCCGATGGCACGGTGGTCAACGGCCCGGCCGCCGAATCGCTCGCCCCCGCGCCCTCGGTCGACGCCGGCCGGAACCGCGCTCCGGCGCCTCCCCTCTCCCGCCCATGAGCCCCTCGACCCAGTCCGCCGTGGCGGCCGACGCCCTCGCCCTCATGCTGGACGATCTGCGGGCCCTGCGCGGCGCCATCGCCGCCGGCTGCGAATCTCACGCCCGCGAGCCCGCGGTGATCGCCGACGAGGCCGGCGCAGCGCTCATCGGCCGCGCCCGCGATCTGTTGCGCCGCCAGAACATCCGCGCCGAAACGCTGCGGCTCCATCTGCGCACCACGCCCGGCGCGGAGACGGCCGCCGAGGAGGCCTCGTCCGCCGGCGTGGCGGAGTTTTTCCTGCTCCACCGCCAGCCCGGCCGCCCCCGCATCCTGCGCGACCTCTCCACCTTGCTAAATCTCGCCGCCGCCGAGCTCGCCCTCCTGCACGGCGCGGCGCTGGCCGCGAGGGCCGGCGACCTCGCGGCCCTCGCCCTCGACCAGCTCGCCGAACTCACGCCCTACGTCATGGAGCTGGGCCGGCTGCTGCCCGCCGCCGCGGTCGACGATCTCGCCGCCCGCGGCCTGGCCGCGGATAACCTGGCCGGCGCCGCGGCCCAGCGGAATGTGCAGGAGGCGTGGCGCAACGACCCGGTCGAATGCGCCCGGCTTTCCTCCGTGTAGCGCCCCGCGCGCGACGCCGCCGGCGGCCCTATTCCCGCCGCGCGCGCTCCGGCTTATCCTGGCGCGATGAACGCCCTTCCCGACTTCCCGCCCGATCCCGTCCGCGAAGGCGGCAACGAAAACGCGCCCGCCTCCGCCGACCTCCGCAACCGTCCGCTCCAGGAGGAGATCGCGGCCTGCGCCCGCGAGCTCTGGCTGCGCTACGGCCGGCCGGCGGGCCGCGACGAACAGATCTGGCTGGAGGCGGAGCGCCAGCTGCTCGGTGTCGACCCCGAGGTGGCGCTCGCCGGCGGCCCCGTGTCGGCCGACGCGCTCAATCAAGCCTCGCCCGCGCCCTCCACCGGCGGCCCCGGCGGCGCGTCGCCCGGCGTCAGCCCCGACCCCGCCGCGGCCGGCTCGGGCGGCGCGTGAGTCGGCGGCACGGTGCGGGGTCCGATGCCACGACCGGGGATTCCCCGATGCGCCGTTTCGTGACACTCGCGGGCCGTGTTTCACGCTGCCTCGGGTGAAGTTGTCCCGCTGGCTCGCCTCTCCCCTGTCCGGATCGAAACCGCCCTCGCCGGGCGCGCGCGCGCTGCTGGTCGTCGCCTGCCTGGCGCTTTCCGCCGCCCAGCGCGCGGCCTTGCTGCCCTGGCTGTGCGAGGGCGCGACGTATGCGACGCTTTTTCTCGGCGTCCTGATCGCGGCCTGGGTCGGCGGCGCGGCGGCGGGACTGGCCACGTCGGCGCTGGGCGTGGGAATTTTCACCTGGCTCTTCGCCGGCGCGGACGCGGCTCCGCCGGGCGTGGAGCAAGGCCTGGCGGCGGCGCTGGCCCTCGTCCAATGCGCGCTCATCAGCCTGCTCTGCGGCGTGGTGCGGCGGGCCGCGACCGAGCGCATGGACGCCCGGCGCCGGGCCCGGGAGGATTTTGAGAATCTCGCCGACCACGCCCCGGGCCTGATGTGGTCCGTGGACATCCGCGACGGCTCGGGCTTCGTCAACCAGGCCTGGCGCACGTTCACCGGCGTGAGCCCCAACCTGCGCTCCGTCGACCGGCTCCAGTTCGTCCACGCCTCCGATCGAGACCGCGTGCGCTCGGTCTTCGAGGAGGCAAGGACCGCCGGCGTGCCCTACCAGATAGAATATCGCCTGCGCCGCGCGGACGGCGCCTACCGCTGGGTCCTCGAGCACGCCGTGCCGCGCTTCGACCGCGCGGGGGTCTTCGAGGGCTTCACCGGCACGGGCGCCGACGTCACCCCCTCGCATCAGGAGCGCGACGAGCTGCGCTTCGTGGGCGACCTGCACCGCGGGCTGTCCTCGTCGCTCGATCTGCACAAGACGGCCGAGACGCTCACCCGGGCCATCGTTCCCGCCGTGGCGGACTGGTGCACCATCCACCTGTGGGACGCGGAGGGCGGCGCCTTGAAAACCATCCACGCCTGCCACGTCGACCCGGAGCGCGTGCTCCGCGCCAACGAGGCGGACCACCGCGCGGCCGGCTCCGCCATGCCCGCCCTTTTCGCCCGCCTGCTCGCCGACGGGGAGCCGCGCCACGCGCCGCGCGTCGACGAGGCCCTGCTCGGCGAACTCGCCTCCGACGAGGAGCACCTCTGCCACCTGCGCGAGCTCGGCCTTGTTTCCTTCATCGCCGTGCCGCTGCACGTCGCCGGCCGCACCATCGGCGCCCTTTCGCTCGCCTCGGCCGAGTCCGGCCGGGTCTTCGGGCCGGAGGCGCTGCGCATCGCGCTCAAGATCGGCGGCATCGCCGCCTTCGCCCTGGAGAACGCCCGGCTCTACCGCAGCATGCGCGAGGCCCTCGCCGCCGAGAGCCGCGCCCGCCGCGAGCTCGAGCACAGCGAGCGCCGCTTCCGCTCCGCGTGGGAGGCGGACATCTTCGGCATCTGCGTGGTCGGCCGCTCGGGCGAGATCAGCGCCGGCAACGACACCTTTCTCCGCCTCGCCGGCCAGACCCGCGAGGACCTGGAGGCAGGCCGCGTCGCGCTGCGCTCCCGGCTCGACGGGCGGGAGCAGCGTTTCGGGGCCTTCATCTGGGAAACCCTCGCCCGGGGCAGGCGCTGCGAGCCGTTCGAGAAAGTCTGCGTGCGCCCCGACGGCGTCGAGATCCCCGTGCTCGTCGGCGGCAGCGTCAACGCCGAGGGCGATTCCGCCACCGTCTTCCTGCTCGACCTCTCCGAGCGCAAGGCCGCCGAAAACGAGCTGCGCCGCCAGCGCGGCCTGCTCAAGACCATCATCGACGCCGTGCCCGCCATGGTCGCCTACGTCGACCCGTCCGAACGCTTCGTCCTGCACAACCGCCAATACGAAAAATGGCTCGGCGTGGAGGGCGGCGCCGTGTCCGGCCGCACCCTCCGCGAACTCGCCGGCGAGGCCGCCTACGCCCGCTTCGGGCCCCACGTCCGCCACGCCCTCGCCGGCCACGCGGTCAGCCACGAGGCGACGATCGAGGGCGGCGGCCGGCGCCGCGACGTCATGATCAGCTACCGGCCCGACCTCGACGACCGCGGGCGCGTCGTCGGCGTCGTGCTCCACGCCTACGACATCACCGAGTCGCGCCGCCTCGCCGCCGACCTCGCCCGCAGCGGACGCCGGCACCGCACCCTCATCAACCACAGCGCCGCCATCGTCTGGACCGCCGACGCCCGCGGCGTCATCCAGGAGGTGGAGGGCTGGGAACATTTCACCGGCATCGGCGCCGCGCCCGGCACCTGCCCGATGTGGTTCCGCGTCATCCATCCCTCCGACCGCCAGCGCGTGCGCGCCGACTGGCCCCGCCCCGGCGACGAGCGCCGCGCCTGGGAATCGATCCACCGCATGCTCGCCGCCGACGGCCGCTACCATCACGTGCACGCCCGCGCCGCCGCCGTGACAGGCGCGGACGGAGCCGTCGAGGAGTGGATCGGCACCATCTCCGACATCACCGCCCGGGTGGAGGCCGAGCAGTCCCTCCGCCGCAAGGAGGCCGAGCTCAAGCTCATCGTCGACACCATGCCGGCCCTCGTCGCCTACGTCGACCGCGACCTCCGCTACGGCCTGGTCAACGCCGCCTATGAAAAATGGTTCGGCCTTCGCCCCGAGGTCATCCGCGGCCGCCGCGTGCGCGACGTGCTCGGGGAAAAGGCCTTCGAGCGCCTCGCGGCGCGCTTCGAGGAGGTCATGGCCGGCCGCGAGGTCGCCTTCGAGGAGCTGGTCGAGTATCGCCGCGGCGGACCGCGCTGGATCAACGCCCTCTACACCCCGCACCGCGACGAGGCGGGCGAGATCGTCGGCTGCTTCGTCCTCGTGCTCGACATCACCTCGCGCAAGCGCAGCGAGCAGGAGATCGCCGACCTCGCCGAGCGCTACCGCTTCCTCGCCGACGCCATGCCCCAGTGCGTGTGGACGGCCGACGCCGACGGCCGCCAGGACTACGTCAACCGGCGCTGGTGCGAATACACCGGCATCCCCGCCCGCTCGCCCGAGGCGGAACGCTGGTCCTCCATCGTCCACCCCGAGGATCTCGAGGAGACCCGCTCGCTCTGGGCCCGCGCCCTCGCCACCGGCGATTCCTACCAGGCCGAGCACCGGCTCCGCGACGCCGCGGGCAATTTCCACTGGTTCCTCAGCCTCGCCCTAGCCCGGCGCGACGCCTCCGGCCGCGTCGTCCAGTGGGTGGGCACCGCGACCAACATCGACGCCCAGCGCCGCGCCTACCTCGAGCTCGCCGACGCCCGCGCCGAGCTGCGCCGCCACGCCGACCGGCTCGAGAGCGAGGTGCGCGCCCGCACCGCGCGGCTTCACGAGGTCAACGAGGAGCTGGAGGCCTTCACCTACTCCGCCTCGCACGATCTTCGCGTGCCGCTCCACCACGTCCACGGCTTCGCCCAGGCCATCCTCGAGGACCGCGAGGCCAGCCTCTCCGCCTCCGGCCACGCCAACCTGCGCCTCATCCTCAACGCCGCCGAGCGCATGGACACGCTCATCCTCGACCTGCTCGCCTACAGCCGGCTCTCCCGCTCCGAGATCGTCATCCGTCCCACCTCCCTCGAACCCATTCTGAACGACGTGCTTGCCCAGCACCGCGCCACCATCCAGGCCAAGCATGCCGTCATCGAGGTCGAGCGCCCCCTGCCCCCCGTGCCCGCCGACCGTGTCGGGCTCCAGCAGATCCTCTTCAACCTCGTGGGCAACGCGCTCAAGTTCGTGCCCGCCGGCCGCCGCCCCGAGATCCGCGTGCGCGTCGAGCTCCGCGAGGGTCGCCCGCGCCTGTGGGTCGAGGACAACGGCATCGGGATCGAGAAGCGCCACCAGGAGACGATCTTCAAGCTGTTCCAGCGCCTGCACGGCGCGCGCGACTACCCCGGCACCGGCATAGGCCTTTCCCTCGTCAAACGCGCCGCCTCGCGCATGGGAGGCGAATGCGGGGTCGAGTCCGAACCGGGCTCGGGCAGCCGCTTCTGGGTCGACTTCCAGGCCGCGCCCGAAGCCGCCCCGGCCCCCGCCCCCGGCGAGGCATCGCCCGACGCCCCAACTCCCGCCGGGCGCCCCGCCTGATGGCGCCGCGGCGCGGCCCGGCGCTACCCTCGCCGCGCCATGAAAACCCGTCTTCCCCGTATTCTCCTCGTCCTCCTCGCCGGCGCGTCCGTCGCCCTGGCCGCCGAGGACCGCGTCATCATCTCCGACCCCGGCGCCCGCGCCGGCAACCCGGGCGGCGGCGCCACCCGCGAACCCGCCGCCGGCCCGGCGGAAAACAACGCCCAGTCCGGCGGCATGCGCCGCGAGTATCCGCCCGAGGGCGGCCTGCGCTCGCCCGACGACATGGGCTCCACCGCCCGCGAGCACGAGCGCTTCTTCACCCGGCTCGCCCGGCTGAACGAGCGCGAGGTTCTCCTCTCTCGCCAGGCCGCCGAGCGCGCCACCAACCCGCAGGTCCGCGCCTACGCCGCCGAAATGGCGCGCGAGCACACGTCAGCTTCCGAGGAGCTCACCCGCCTCTCCACCCGCAAGGGCATCGCCCTCCAGCGCATGAGCGCCGAAAAGGTCGCCGACCTCCAGCAGGACTGGTCCGCCAAGTCCGGCCGCGAACACGACGAGGACTACGTCGAGGCCATGATCGACGCCCACGAGGACACCCTCGATCTGCTCGAGAAGGGCGCCGAGTCGAAGGACGCCGAGGTCGCCGTCTTCTCCTCGAAGATGCGTCCGCAGATCCAGACGCATCTCCAGCGCGCCCGCGCCCTGAAAAAATCCCTCGATTGAGCCGTCCGACGCCCAGCGCCCGCCAGGGGCCCTCCCGCCGGAGGGCCCCTTTTTCGCGACGCCGCCATGCCTTCCTTCACCCTGCTCACCCTCGCCGGCTATGTCGTCGCCCTCGTCGCCATCGTCCACCTGCTCTCCCTGCGCAAGCAGCCCGCCTCCACCCTCGCCTGGCTGTGGGGCATCCTCTTTCTCCCCTTTCTCGGCGCCCTGCTATACTGGGCGATCGGAGCCGACCGGTTGCGTCGCAAACGCCTGCGCCGCCGCGCCGGCTTCGCCGCCTTCCGCCGCGAGCGCGGCAATCGGTTGGCCGACCGCGCCCTGGACCTCGTGCCGACCGAGGACGCCGCGCTAGCCCGCGTGCTCGCTCGCCTCAACCGCATCCCGCCCACCGGGGCCGCCACTTTCCGGCTCCTGCACCGCGCCGACGATTTCTACGCCGCGCTCCTCGCCCGCGTCGCCGCCGCGCGCCACCACGCGCACGTCCAGTTCTTCATCTGGCGCGACGACTCCGCCGGCGCCCCGCTGCGCGACGCCCTCGTGGCCGCCGCGCGCCGCGGCGTGCGCGTGCGCGTCCTGCTCGACGAGCTCGGCTCCGTCCTCCTCGCCTCCGCCCACTTTCGCGAGCTCGCGGCCGCCGGCGGCGAGTTCTCCTGGTTCCAGACCGTCAGCCCGCTGCGCCGCCGCTTCCTCTTCAATCTGCGCAACCATCGCAAGGTCCAGATCATCGACGGCGAGTTCGCCTTCGTCGGCGGCATGAACGTGGGCCGCGAATACCAGGGCCTCGACCCGCGCTACGGCCCCTGGCGCGACCTCCAGTGCGAGCTCTCCGGCCCCGTCGCCTGCGCCCTCCAGGAAAACTTCGCCGACGACTGGTTCTACGCCACCGGGCGACGCGTCACGGAGCACTGCTATTACCCCGAGGCGCGCGCGCCCGGGCGCCATCCGCTGCTCATCCTCGCCGGCGGCCCCGACGACCCGGACCAGCCCATGCAGCGCTCCATCGTGGCCATCCTCAACCACGCCGCCCGTCGCGCCTGGTTCTCCACCGGCTACTTCGTGCCCAACGGGGTCACGCTCGTCGCGCTCCAGCTCTGCGCCGCGCGCGGGGTCGACGTGCGCCTGCTCGTCACCGAGAAGACCGACCACCCCGCCCTGCTGCGCATCGGCCGCTCCTTCTACGACGAGCTGCTCGCCGCCGGCGTAAGGATTTTTGAATACTCCCGCGCCCTCAACCACACCAAGGCCGCCGTGGTCGACGAGGACTGGCTGCTGGTCGGCTCGGCCAACCTCGACAACCGCTCCATGCGGGTGAACTTCGAGCTCAGCGTGCTGGTCCGCCACCCGGAGGCCGCGGCCGAGTTCGCCGCGCGCCTGGAGGAGGACTTCGCCGCCTCGGCCGAGATCACCGCCGCCACCCTCGCCGCCCGCCCCCGCCACGAGCGCGTCATGGAAGCCGCCCTTCGCCCCTTCGCCCCGCTGCTCTGAAAACCTTGGCCGCGAAAAAAAGACCGGCCCGTCGCGCTTTCGAGGCGGGACGGGCCGGGGCCGCGGAGCCAAACCAAACGGAAAAACTCAGGGCGGCGCGGCGCCCGCGGAGGCGGGGCGCAGCCGGGCGCCGCCTTCGAGCGCGCTCTTGGCCGCCGTCTCCAGCGCGGCCGCCAGAGCGACCAGACGCTCCGCCGCCTCGCGTCGGCTCTCGGTCCAGCGCTCCTCGTTGGCCGAGCGCGCCCGCGAGATCGCCTTGGCCAGCTCGGCGCGGGCCTCGTTGACGCGGCGCACGGCCTCGTCGGTCTCGATGCGCGCCGCGCCGGACAGCCCCGTCGCCCCGCGCCGGATCGCCGCGCCGCGGGCGTCGGCCGCGGCCAGCTCTCGCTCCAACAGGGCCACCGCGCGGTCACGATAGGCGAAACTCGTCTCGCCGACCATGCGCGCCACGGTGTCGGCGCCGCGCGCGGGTTCGACCGAATCCGCCGCGCGCGCCGGGTCCGGAACGGCCGGGGCCGAGGCGGCCGCGCCAAGCAGGAGGGCGGCGCACGCGGCCCGCCCGGCGAGACGAAGCCGGCGCGCCGAATGCAAAGATGGATTCATCGGGACAACCGCGTTGAGGAATGCGCGCCGCGCGCTCACGGAGCGCGGCGTCCGAACAGACCAGCGATGAGCGAGATCACGAGCAGCACGAGGAAGATGTAGAAGATGATCTTCGCGATGCCGGCGGCCGCGCCGGCGATGCCGACGAAACCGAGCAGGCCGGCGATGAGGGCGATCACGAGAAAGATGAGGGTCCAGCGGAGCATGGCGGTGAGAGGGGGATCGAGGTGGCCCGGGCGCGGGCGCGAAGGCCGGCGACCGGAGGGAGGTGGTTGGCAAAGCGGGCGGGATTTTCAGGCGGCGGCGCGCAGCAGGGCGCGCAACAGGCCGGCGCCGGAGCCGAGGCGGCGACTCCAGCGGCCGATGGGGCCGGGCACGAGGGGCAGCAGGGCGCCGAGGGCGGGCGCGCCGAGCAGGGCGCCGCGCCAGCCTTCGGGCGGGGGCTCGTGCTTGGCCTGGCGGGGCGTGAGGCGCCACACCAGGCGCAAGCGGGCGCGGTCGGCGGCGCAAAGCAGGCGCAGGCGGGCGCGTTTCGCGGCGCGTTCGGCGGAAGGGGAAGTGACGGAGGCGCTCATGGGGAGGGAGGTTTTTCCTCGTGCAGCAGCGCGCCGAGGCAGAGGCGGTCCTCGTTGAGCTGGCGCGCGGTCTCGGGCAAAAGTTCGAGGCGCTTCAGGCGGCGCGTCATCGCCAGTCCCAGCGCGACGGCGCCGCCGAGGTAGGCGAGCGTGAGCAGGGCGAGCCACAGCTCGCGGTCCTCGCGGTGCCATATCGCCGCGGCGATGGCGAAGGTCGCGGCGATGCCGCCCAGCAGCGCGAGAATCAGCGCGGCCAGGCCGAGCACGAGCGAGGAGGCGATCTGGTCGCGCAGGTCGGCCAGCTCCACCAGGGAGAGCCGCAGGCGGTGGTTCACGCCGTCGAGCAAGGCGCGCCCGGCGGGGCCGGCGCGCCGGAGCAGGTGAATGACGGACTCCGTGGTCATCGGAGAAGGGGTGCGCCGGGGGCGCGCTCAAGCACGCGAGTAGTGGCCGCGGCTGAGCAGGGCTCCGACGAGCAGGCCCACGCCGGCCGCGATGCCGATGGCGACGTAGGGGTGGGTCTGGATCGCCTCGTCGGCCTGGGCGGCGCGCTCCTTGGCCATCTGCATGGCCTTTTGCGCGGTGTCGCGGCTGCGATCGAGGGCCGATCGGAGACGCTCCTTGAGCGAGTCGATCTCCTCGCTGGCGGCGCCGCCCGAGGCGGCGATGACGTTTTCGGCCTCGGCCAGCAGGGCCTTGATCTCGTCGATGGTGCTGTCGTGCGGGGCGGTTTGGTCGGGAGTGGCGGACATGGTGGGAGGTGGGTTGGGAGGAAAAAAGGAGGCGGCGCCGGCCCGGGCTCAGGTGTCCTCGCGCCGGAAGAGCAGCCCTACGCAGCCGTAGATCACGCAGATCACGCCAAACACAAAGGGCAGGAAGCCCGCCGCGCCCGGCATGCCTTCGAGCACGCTGTCGAGCACCTGGCGGAAGGAACCGGCGGCGTTGGTCGCCAGAACGTGGAAAACGATGCCGGCGAACAGGACCGACAAAGACAGGAACAAACGCATCACGAACGCGGGGGTCGCGGAGTGGCGGGATTTCATCGGAAGCGCGGGGATTGGGAGGGGAAAAGGGACCGCGGACGGCGGCGCG
>JAIXVY010000458.1 GCA_027482505.1 Opitutaceae bacterium
CCGGTTTGAGGAGGGAAGGTCAGAGTTCGCGGAGCAGGGCGACCTGGGTCGGGTCCAGGGTGAGAGCGCGGGCGTCGGCGCGGAGGATGAGCCGGCCGGCCTCGTCGATGCCGAGGAAATCGCCGATCACCGGCTCGGCGCGGCCGGCGAGGGTGAGCGCGACGCGGCGCGCGGGGGCGGCGGACCAGGCGAGATTCAGCTCGGCGGCGATGGCGGGCAGCTCGCCGGCGGCGAGGCGGGCGTGGGCCCGGGCGAGGGCGTGGAGGACGACGCATGCGAGGTCGTCCAGGCCGCGGTCGCCCAGGGCGACGAGGTCGGAGAGTCTTGCGGTGGCCGAGCGCAGCGCGGGGTCCGCACGCTCGGGGTCGTTGAAAACATTCAGTCCGACGCCGACGACGGCGGTGTGCGGCGTGTGGCGCTCGACCAGCAGGCCGGCGAGCTTGCGCGGGCCGACCAGCAGATCGTTGGGCCAGCGTAACCGAATACCGGATACGCCAAGTTCGGAGAGGGCGGCGAGGAGGGCCTGGCCGGCGGCGAGGGGAAGGGCGGCCCAGCGCTCCCGCGGGCCGGGGCAGGGGAGGACGGCGGAGAGCCAGAGCCCGCCGCGGTCGGAGGTCCACGCCCGCCCGGTGCGTCCGCGGCCCGCGGTCTGGGTGTCGGCCCGCGCCGCGTGCCAGGCGGGCAGCCCGGCGGCGAGGCGGTTGGTGGTGTCGACTTCGGAATGCACCTCCAGCATCCAGCCGGTGAAGGCGGCGTCTGCGGGGGAAGCGGGGGCGTCGAGCGTCATGGGAGGGGAGCGGGTCAGATGAGTCCGAGTCCCTTCAGGACGGAGAGCATGATGGCGGCGGCCATGACGGAGCCGATCTGGCCGCCGGTGTTGGCGCCCATGGCGTGCATGAGGAGGAAGTTCTGCTTGTTCCAGCGCTGCCCCTCGGTCTGCACGAGGCGCGCCGCCATCGGGTAGGCGGAGATGCCGGCCGCGCCGATCAGCGGGTTCATTTTTCCGCCGGAGAGCAGATACCAGAGCTTGCCAAGCAGCACGCCGCCGACCGTGTCGATCACGATGGCGAAGAGACCTAGCCCGAAGACGAGCAGGGTGTTCAGGGCGAGAAAGTCCTTCGCCACCATCGTGCCGCCGATGGCGAGGCCGAGGAAGAGCGTGGCGATGTTGGCGATCTCGTTCTCGCTCGCCTTGCAGAGGCGGGAGACGGAGCCAGTTACCTTCATGAAGTTGCCGAGCATGACCATGCCCATCAGCGGCAGACCCTTGGGCGCGACGATGCCGGTGATCACCGTCACCACGAGGGGGAAGGCGATGAGCGCGGCGCGCGAGACCTTGCCGGAGCTGGGCGGCATCTTCACCGCGCGCTCCTTCTCGGTGGTGAGCAGCCGCATGATCGGCGGCTGAATGATGGGCACGAGCGCCATGTAGGAATAGGCCGCCACGGCGAGGGCGCCGACCATGGCGGTGTCGATCTTGCCCAGCCCGGCGAAGAGATTGGAAACGTAGATGACGGTTGGGCCGTCGCACGCGCCGATGGTCGCCACCGCGACGGCGGACTCCTTAGGAAAACCGAGCGCGAGGGCGAGAAGAAGGGTGGCGAAGATGCCTAGCTGCCCGGCGGCGCCGAAGAGAAGAAGCTTCGGGTTGGCGAGGAGCGGCGTGAAGTCGGTCATGGAGCCGATGCCCACGAAAATCAGCAGCGGGAAGAGTTCGTTGCCGATGCCGAAGTCATACATCGTCTTCAGCACGCCGCCGGAGTGCATGAGTTCGCTCAGCGGAAGATTGGAGAGCAGGCACCCGAACGCGATGGGCAGCAGGAGCAGCGGCTCCACGTCCTTGGCGATGGCGAGGTAGAACATGACGCCGGCGATGGCGATCATGACAAGGCTGCCGCCGTCTAGGGCGAGGGAGCCCTCGGCGAGGCCTTTGAGTCCGGCGAGGATGGCGTCGATCATGGCGGGCGGCTTTCAGGGGTTCTTGGTGTCCGGGCCGGGCTTCGGCGGCGGGAGCAGGGCGGTGAGGCCGCGGATGAGCAGCGTGAGCAGCCAGAGCGTCAGCAGCGTGCCGCCCATGCCGACGAGGAGGAGAGTAAGGCCGAAGGTGAGGTTGCTCATGGGCTGTGGCGCGCGGAGGCTTCAGGTTGTCTTCCGGCTCGCGGCGACGGCCGCGGGGAAGGCGCGGGCGTGCCAGACGGAGAGGATGATCGAGACGGTCAGCACGAGCCCGATCACGAGGAGCGAGACGAAGGCGTGGTGTTTGAACCACTCTTCCACCGGCGAGTAGGCGCCGGCGATCATCTTGGCGCCGATGAAGAGCAGGATGATGCTGACGCCGTGCTTGAGGAATTTGAAGAGGCCGATGACGCCGCGCAGCGCGAAGAAAAGGGAGTTCAGGCCGAGGACGGCGAAGATGTTCGAGGTGAGAACGACGAACGGATCCTGCGTGATGCCCATGATCGCCGGGATCGAGTCCAGGGCGAAAAGCACGTCGGTGCTGCCGATCACGAGAAAGACCAGAAACAGCGGCGTGATGCAGAGCCGGCCGTCGACGCGCATGGCGAGCCGACGACTCCCGGGGCCGGGATCATGCAGCGGCAGCAGACGGCGCGCGGCGCGGTTGAGCAGATTTTTTTCCGGGTCCACCTGGTTGTCCTCGTCGGCGACGAGCATCTTCCAGGCGGTCCAGACGAGCACGCCGCCAAACAGGTAGATGAGCCAGTGGAAGCGGTGCAGCAGCGCGACGCCGAAGAGGATGAAAACGACGCGAAGCGCGATGGAGAGGTAGATGCCCAGCTTGATGAGCTTGGGCTGGGCGTGCTCTCCGACCCGCATCATGCCAAAGATGAGGATGAACACGAAGAGGTTGTCCACGGAGAGGGAATACTCCGTGAGGTAACCCGAGACGAAGAGCATCGCCGTCTCGCGACCGTTCGGGTGCAGCCACCAGATGACCGCCGCGTAGCCCAGGGCGATCGCCACCCAGAGTCCCGTCCACCGCAGCGCCGAGTTGACCCCCACCGGACTGTGCCGGTGCGTGATGACGAAAAGATCGAGCGCCGACACGACCAGAAAGGTGGTCCAGAAGATGATCCAGAGGGCGTTCATGGGAGGGGAGGACGGTCGGCTAAACGGAGAGCGTGAGAGAAAGGCTCTCGCGGCGCGTGGATGAGATCAGCGCACGCGGTGCGAGGTGAAGATGTCGCGCCGGCCCTCGCGCGCCCAATCGACCTGGGCGGCGGGCGCCGCATTGCCCGCGGACGTCGCGGCGCCCGCCGCGACGGCGGAAAGGAGGCGCGCGCGCCCCTTGAAGACGTGATGCACCGCGGCGGTGATCGCGACGAGGTGGTCGGCGGGAACGTCGCCCGCCTCGGAGCGGGGCGAGGCTTTCGTCTCCTGGGAGGCGGGGATGGCCGCGGCGACGACGGGCGCCGGCGGAGCGGGCGGGGCGGGCGCCGGGGCGGCGGGCGAAGCGATCACCTCGCGCCGGGGGGCGGCGCAGTCGGCGGAGGTCTGCCGCAGCTTGCGCACGAGATCGACGGCGAACCAGGCGCTGCCGAGCGCAAGGAAGAGGGCGAGAAGAACGTCCGTGACGGTTTGCATGGAGAGTTTGGAGAGTGGCGGATTGCGCGCGGGCGGAAAAACGTGGCGGAGAAGAATCCGGCGTCCCCGACCGCGCGCCGACGCCGGAGGGGCGCGTGGTCAGGCGATGCGCAGGAGCGGGGCGCCCTCCTCGACGCCGTCGCCGGGATTGACGAGCACGGCCGCCACGGTTCCGGCGCGGGGGGCATAGATGTAGGTGTTCATCTTCATCGCCTCGACGGTGGCGACCTGCGCGCCCTCGGCGACGGCCTGGCCGACCTTGACGTCGATGGAGACCACCTTGCCCGCGAGAGGACTCGGGATGTCTCCGGCTCCGCCCGCGGCGGCCGGTTTGGGCGCGGCGGGAGAGGCCGCGGGCGCGGCGATCGGCGCGAGCGCGGCGGGGGCGGCCACGGGCGCGGGCGCGACTGCGGGGGCGGCGGGGGCGGGGCCCGTCTCGTCGAGCAGTTCGACGAGCACTTCGTAGGCTTTGCCTTCAACGGTGACGCGGAGTTTTTTCATGACGGATTTTTAAAGGAGTCGGGTGTGGGTTCTGGCGGACCTTGCGGAGGAAGAGGC
>JAIXVY010000077.1 GCA_027482505.1 Opitutaceae bacterium
AATTCCCAGCGCCAGGGGGCGGGCCGGCCGTCTGAAGTCGTTTCGGTGGAAGTGATCTCGATGGCATGGACCATGCGGTCGCGGAGGGTGACGACACGCAGTCCGATTTCACCGCGGTCGGTGACGAGGCGGCCGGTGCATTCGGCGTTCCAGAGGTCGAGGCGGAAGCCGCCATCCTGGATCTTGCCGGTCGGGAAGAGCGCTATGCGGCCGATATCGAGACGGGGAAAGTCGTGCATCACGCTCATGCCGGGCACGCCGCGCGAGGTTTTTTGACCGGGGGCGCCGCGATGATCGGTGACGTCGTTGCGGCCGAGGTGGAAATCGAAGCGATTGCGGCCTCGATTGGCGTAGGCGACTAGGCCGAGCTGGCCGTTGCCGAGGAAGGGACCCTCGTTCCAGTGGTTGGGTATTTGTTCCCAGACAAGGTCGTGGCGGCCGAGGAAGTCGGTCCAGTCTACTTCGACCTTGGGCTGCGCCCGGGCGGCGGCGGCCTGGGCCGAGCTGACGGTGGCGGGGAGGGGCGTGAACATGAGGGCGGGAAGAACGGCGAGTAGGGCCAGTTTAAGACGATTCATGATCGGGAAAGGAGGCGCGTGTTTCAGGGCAAAGCGACGCGAAGACGGCCGAAGAGACGGCCGCCGGGCGCGAGGGAACGGGAAACCCGAACGGTGACGGTCTGCATGTCCGAGACAACCGGGCCGAAAAAAACGCCCGCCGGCGAGGCGCCGGACAGGGGCAGCGCGGTCCAGAAGGAAAGATCGAGGCTGTATTCGAAAGTTTGCGACGTCTGGCGGGCGGCGGTGTCACGCCGTGAGAAGGTAAACACGAAAAAGTCGCCGTCGAGCGAAGCCGAAGGCAGCCGGGCGGTGTCGTTGGCGGCGGGTGATCCGCCTAGGGCGTATTCCAGAAGGTTGGGCACGCCATCGAGGTCGGGGTCTGCGAGCGGCAAGGCGTCGGGGCCGCCGGGCGAGGCGAAGTGGGCGGACTGCCAGTCGGAGAACGTATAGCGGGGCGTGAGCACGACGGCGAGTTCGCCGGGCGTCCCGGAGTCGAGCGCGGCGTCGAGGCCCGAAGGCACGCCGCGCAGGGCGAGGTCGCCTACGGCTAGCGCCCCCGTGCAGGTCGCGAAGACGTAACGTCCGGCGGCGAGGGTGGCGGAGGGTGGCAGGGAAAGCGTTCCGGATATTTCCATGCCGCCGGCGACGGCGAGCCGATCCGACGCGGCGGAGAAGGCGAGATCGCCGTAGAGCCGCGCATCGCCGACGAGAGAGAGCACGCCGCCTTCCACGGAGACGGTGCCCGAGGACACCAGCGGGGCCTGGAGCGTGCCGCGACCGCGCAGGGAGCCGTCGGGCATGATCTCGCAGGATGAGCCGGCGATACGGGCGCCCTGGTTGAGCCGCAGGGTGGCGGCGGGATTGATCACGATCTCACTGGTGCCGGAAAGCGAGTCGGTGGAGGCGTCGCCGTAGGAGAGCACGCCCGCCTCCACGGTGATGCCGCCGCTGACGGTGCCGGAGCCCGTGAGCGTCCATGTGCCTGAGCCGGCCTTGGCCAGACCTATGGGGCCGCCATTTACGAAGGGGGTGAAGGAGCCGGCGAAAGTGGCGGAGGTGTTGAGCAGCCCTGCGCGCCAGGTCACGAGGCCGGGGGCGTTTTGGCTGCCGGAGATGATGGATGTCGAGATGCCGGACAGGCTGCCGAAATCGATCACCGCGCCTTCGGGCGGAGGGACGGCGGTGTATTCCAGCTGGGTTTGCTCAAGGTTGACGGTGGCGAGCGGAAACCCTGTCTCGGCGGCGACCTGAAAGCGCGGGGAGTTGGCGCCGATGGAGGGGCGCTTGACGTTTATGACGCCGGCGAAGGCGGACCAGTCTCCGGTGATGCCGGCGCGGTAGTAGTTGGTCGTAAGATTGAGAGTGCCCGAGCCGGTGAGGGGGCCGGAGAGGGCGGGGTAGGGAATGGAGTTGGTGCCGCGGACGGTGGAGACGAGGTTGCCGGTCTGGCCGGCGGGCACGATGAGCGCGTTGGGAAGCGCGCCGTATTGGGCGGAGAGGTTGGAGCCGGAGTTTCCGTGCAGGACGAGCGTGCCGCCGTTGAAAGTGACGGGGCCGGCGCCGAGGCCGTAGGGGTTGGCGGGGGCGGCGGGCAGGGAGGACGGCGCGGCGTTGGAGGAGAGTTGCAGGACGCCACCGTTCAGAAAGGTGCCGCCGGAGAAGGTGTTTCTGGTCTCGACCGTGAGCGTCGCGGTCGTGGTGGACGCGGAGGCGGCGGCGGAGACGACCAGGGTGGTCGCGTTGGGAACGGCGGCCACGGTCGCGCCGACGGGTATTCTGGTTCCGGATACGCTCATGCCGGGGCGCAGTCCGGCCGTCGACGAAACGGTGACGTTGGCGGAGCCGGAGACGAGGACGGAGTTTGCCAGCGTGTATTGGGAAAGATCGAGCGTCAGGGTGCCGCTGCCTGACTTTATCAGGGAGGCGTCGCCAACGATGGGGGCGCCGGAGAAGACATAGGGCAGGGCCGTCGTGTTGTTGACGGAGATGGCGCGCGGCGAGACCGGCTGGGCGATGGCGACGGATCCGGTCGCGGCGGTGTCGTCAAAGGCGACGCGATCCCCGGCGAAGAAGGTGGACGGTGCAGTCGCGGACCACGCGGAAGTGGTCTGGTTGTCCCACGTGCCGCCGCCGGACCCGGTCCAGACGAGATCGGCGGGAGCGCCGGTCACGTTCAAACGAACGAAGCCCGGGGCGACGCCAGCAGCGCTGGTCGTGAACGTGAAGGACTGGCGGGTCCCGGAGGGAAGGTTGGAGGCGAAGGTGGCGCCGGAAAGGGCAACCGCGCCGGGCGTGGCAAGCAGATCGTAGACGCCCGGCGCGAGAACGCCGGCGGCGAGGGTAAACTGGAAGGTTTGGGTGCCTGAAAGGCTGATCGGGCCGGTCGAGGCAAGCAGGTCGTTGGCTGCGCCCGGGGAGGAGAGAGTGAAGCGGAGGACGGGGCTGGCGAGGGAGAGCGAGGCCGCGGTGAGCGTGCCGATGCCGGAACCGTTGGCGGAGCCGGGGGAGAGGATGGCGCCGGAGGCGGCGGTGACGGAGCCGCCCAAGGTGCCGGAGCCGCTCAGGGTGGCGTTGGCGGAAACCGTGACGGGGGTGGCGCCGAGGATGCCATTCACCTCGAGCAAGCCGGCGGAGACGATGGTGTTGCCGGTGTAGGTGCTGTTGCCCGAAAGCGTGAGGGCGCCAGAGCCCACCTTGGTGATAGCGGCGGAGGCCTGGCCGCCGTTGGTGATGCGTCCGGCGAAGGTGGTGGAATCGCCGAGCGAGCCGATGGAGTAGGTGCTGACGGTGGTGGCGCTGTCGGTGCCGGAGAGCGAGGTGTTGGCGCCGCCGGTGAGCGCGCCCAGTTGGAACGAGCCGCCGTTGCGGGAAAAAAGTCTGACCGACCCCGTGCCGAGGTTGAAGGATGTGTTGGCGGAGCCGGCGTTGCCGAAGAGGCGGATGCCGCCGGTGCTGGCGGCAAAATCGACGTCGCCCGAAAAGGCGGACATGGAGCCGCCGAGGGTGAGCAGGTTCGAGCCGGTGTTGTTGATGCGCAGCGATCCGGAGCCGGTGATGGCGCCGTTGAACGTGCGTGAGCCGGAGGCGACAAGGACGGCGTCGCCGGCGATGAAGAAGGGATTGGTGATGTTGGCGGAGGCGACGAGGGTGCCGCCGAGGAGCTTGATCGAGGCGGAGCCGAGGGCGCTGGCGTTGGAGAGGGTGAGGGTGCCGGCCTCCAGCGTGGCTGCGGCGAAGGCGTTGGTGCCGGTGTTGGAGATGGTGAGGGAGCCTGTGCCGGTCTTCGTGAAAGCGCCGGTCGAGGTGAGGTTGCCGGAGCCGGCGAGCGTGAAATTTTTCGCGGAGTTGGCGACGGTGAGCGCACCGGGGGCGAGGGCGCCGGTGATCTGGAGGGCGGGCGCATTCGAACCGGTGTCGTCGATGGTGACGGCATCGTTGGCGGCGAAAGCCACGGGACCCAGGGGGGAGACGAAATTCGGGGTCGTGGCGTCCCAAGCGTTGGTGGTGGCGTCGCCGACCCAGTTGACAGGGCGCGGGCGGGTCTTGGTGGATACGAGGAGGGCGCACTGCTGGGTCCAGGAGTCGCCGGCGGAGTCGGTGACGGTGAAGGTGAAACCGGCGCGGCCCGAATAATCGAGGGTCGGGGTAAAGCGGACGATGGCTCCGCCGGGGCCGCTTTGGGCGATGGTGCCGCCGGAGATCGACGAGACGCTGAAAACAGGGGAGGCGGTGAATCCCGCGGTGAATTTGCGAAGATCGATGTCGATGAACGACGGCGAAGCGGCGATCGCGCGCGGGACGGTGGCGTGGGGAACGGCCTTGAAGTGCAGGTATTCTTCGAGGCGGGTGTAGCCTACGGGGGAGCCGGCAGGGAAGAAGGAGGCGGCGAGCTCGGCGGCGGAGAGGACGACGTTGTTGTCGGCCAAGGCGGAATT